>NZ_JBHNMF010000097.1:0-9050 GCF_048562965.1 Thiolapillus sp.
AATACTCTCAATAGGTTGAGAAAGTGGGAGAAATTGGATTTCATTCCTCGTGACGAGGACATCTTCCAGGAACGCCTTTATGCCATCCAGTGGATTACCAAAGCCTCGATATACGAGCCACGTCAGGTCACCTGTTTCTGTGGAGTAACAGCTGACGATCTAGCGCGTGAACGGAAAGTCGAACGTATCGTTGCTGAAAATCTCGCCCGATGGCAGAACGAGAGCCTCACTCCTGACATGGAGATTGAGCCTGGCGATAAAACTGATGAGCCAATACGAACTCGTGGTTGGACCCACTGGCACCACTTATTCTCACCTAGGCAGTTAGTGTTACTTGCTGAAACTATTCGAGCATGGAGAAACTCAACGCATCCTGAATTAGGATGGATTGCTGTAGCTAGGATGCTCAACTACAATGCAAAGCTCTGCCAATGGCATACAGGCCAAGGCGGACTTGGGTATCCAAACCACATTTTTTACAACCAAGCATTTAATGTTTTTTACAATTATGCGGTTAGATCTTCAGCGTGGATGAAATCCTACGAAATTGATACTGCAATTTCGCCACTACCAAAGGTCAATAACATAATTGAAAACGCAACCGCTAACAATCCATCCCTCGCATGTAATTTGTGGATCACCGATCCTCCCTACGCGGATGCGGTGAACTACCACGAAATTACCGAGTTCTTCATTGCCTGGCTGCGCAAGAATGTGCCCGAGGAGTTTAAGGATTGGACCTGGGATTCTCGTCGAGCATTAGCAATCAAGGGTATTGGAGACGATTTCCGTCGGAGCATGATAGATGCCTACCGTGCCATGGCTGAAAACATGCCTGACGATGGCATGCAATGCGTCATGTTCACGCATCAGGATACAGGCGTCTGGTCAGACATGATCGGCATTTTTTGGGCAGCTGGTCTCCAGGTCGTCGCGGCCTGGTATATCGCCACCGAAACCACATCGGAACTCAAGAAAGGCGGCTACGTTCAGGGCACCGTAATCCTGATGCTGCGTAAGCGCGCTGCGGGTGACCGGGCCGGTTTCAAACAGCGCATTCTGCCCGCCGTTCGCACTGAGGTAAAACATCAGATCGAGACCATGATGCACCTCAACGATGAGGCGAAAGACAGGATGGGTGAGCCTGTCTTCAACGATTCCGACCTGCAGATGGCGGGTTATGCCGCTGCCCTCAAGGTGTTGACCGCCTATACCCAGATCGGTGGCGAAGATGTCACCGCCTTCGCCATGCGGCCTCGCCAGCGCGGTGAGGTAACTGTGGTGGATGAGATCGTCCAACAGGCTGCCGAGGCGGCTAACGGCCTGCTGGTACCGGAAGGCATCGCCCCGGACACCTGGCACAAGTTGAACGGTATCCAACGCTTCTACCTGCGCATGATGGACATGGAGAGCACCGGCACCTCCAAGCTGGATAACTACCAGAATTTTGCCAAGGCCTTCCGTGTGGTGGACTACACCAAGGTGATGGCCAGCATGACCGCCAACAAAGCGCAGTTAAAGCATGTCACCGATTTTGTCTCGCGTGATCTCGCTGAAAGCACAGAGCTGGGTGCAAGCTGGCTGGGGCGCCTGATCATCGGTCTGCAACAGCTACTGGCTGAAACCGAACCCCAGGTGGTGATTGGGCAACTCCAGGCCGAGCTACCGGACTTTATGGAGGTACGTCCCCTGCTGATCGATATGCTCAGCTTTATGGAGAAGATGGCGCCCGAAGATGAAGTACGGCAGGCCGCCGAGGTGTTAGGCGCACGGCTGCGTAACCTGCGTGCACTCGGCCAATAACGGAGGCGCTGCGAATGGACTCAGGACAGATCCGGCGTTTCTCTTCTCGCACTCACCGACTCGACAGCAGCTTTCTGCTGCAACACCTGAAAGGTGCGCGCAGTTACAAGCGAATCGCCGGGTATTTCACTAGTTCATTATTCGAGGTGGCAAACGAACTGCTCGAGTCGATCCCTGAAGTCAAGATTGTTTGCAACGTCGACATCCACCCTGATGACCTTAAAGTTGCTCAGCTGCGTGAGTCCAAGATGATCGGCCGCTGGAACGAAAAGGCCATCGAGACCGAAGCGTTGCTGAATCGAGATCGCTATCGTCGCCTGGACAATTTTCTGCAGAAGCATGGACAGGCCGTCCGAGTCGCTCCGGACAGTGTGTGTGGCTTTCTCCACGGCAAGGCCGGCGTTATCGAGCTGGCCGACGGTAAAAAACTCGGCTTTATCGGCTCGATGAACGAAACTCGCAGTGGCTGGCAGCGTCATTATGAGATCCTCTGGGAAGATGAATC
The DNA here is from genome assembly GCF_048562965.1 of Thiolapillus sp. NCBI lineage: Bacteria > Pseudomonadati > Pseudomonadota > Gammaproteobacteria > Chromatiales > Sedimenticolaceae > Thiolapillus > Thiolapillus sp. The sequence continues at coordinate 2,309 of NZ_JBHNMF010000097.1, forward strand.
CACGGAAGGCATCGCCTGGATTGAGGAGGAGTTCAACTTCCTCTGGAATGCAGCCAAAGAATTACCGCGCGCGGTGATTCGCGAGGTGCGCCGCCGTGGCTATCGCCGGGAAGTGGTGTTTGACGAGATCAATGAAGACACTGACTTGGTACCCGCTGCGCTGATCGAGTCACCGCTCTACCGGGAAGGCCTGTCGCTACAGCCCTGGCAACAGGGTTTCATTACCGAGTGCATTCGTCATTATCAGAATCACGGCATCGTGCGCCTGTTGCTGGCGGATGAAGTCGGCCTTGGCAAAACCCTCTCGATGGGCACCGCGGCACTGGCACTCTGCTTGCTGAGCGACAAGGAACATAAAGCCCGACGGCCTATCGTCATCTTCGCTCCGGCCACACTGTGTGAGCAGTGGCAAACAGAGATGATCGACAAGCTGGGTATCCCCTGCGCCCGCTGGCAGACCCAGAAAAAGGTCTGGCTGGACCACGAAGACCGAATCATCTCGCCCGCCGGGCGCGAGCAAATCGCCAAGTGTCCGCTACGCATCGGGATTGTCTCCACTGGCCTGATGATGCGGAATTCCCTGGAGAAGCAACACCTGCTTGGCCTGCGATTCGGCACGGTTATTCTGGATGAAGCGCACAAGGCCCGGAGCCGACAGGGATTTGGCAAAGACGCTGGATCACCCAATGAGCTGCTCGCCTTCATACGCGAGATTGCCGATCGATCGGATCACGTACTGCTCGGCACGGCCACCCCCATACAGACACGACCTGATGACCTGTGGGATCTCATCGGCATCCTCCACCAAGGCGAAGGACGTTTCGTCCTAGGCAATGACTTCGCCAAATGGCATCGCCCACAAGAGGTCTTGCCCATCCTTTCCGGTGATCAGGCGGTGACAGAGCCTTCTTTTGCCTGGGAGCTGCTGAGATCGCCGCTACCATTGGTCAATTCCACGCAGGAACCACGAGCCCGGCGGCTGTATAGCGCGATACGCCAGGACCTGGGTCTGACCGAATCCAAGTTGCAATCCAATAGCCCATTTACCGATCTCGACGACATTACGCGGGAAGACCTCGAAGGTGAACTCCAACGAAAACTATCCGGCGCCACCTTCTTTCAGCGGGAAAACCCCCTGGTGCGTCACATCGTATTGCGCAAACGATCAACGCTTGAGGATTCAGGCCTGTTAGCCAAAATTGGTGTTAATGTTCACCCTGATCGTGATCTGGCAAAGGAAGTCCACCTGTTCAATGCCCTGTTCGAAGGCAACGCACTGCGAACCAGCGAAGATTTCCGGGAGGCTTATGCAGAAGCCCGACGATTTGGGAAGGCGCTGGCCAAACGCGGCAAGGGCGGCGGATTCATGAAGAACCTGATGGAACAACGGATTTGCTCCAGCATTGTTGCCGGCTTGAATACGGCCAGGATGCTGCTTGAGGGCAGAACTCTCGAATTGGAAGAGGATGATCAGGAGATAGAACTGCAACTCGCCGAGGATGGAAACAGCGCAGAAGGGTGCTCCGTGCTGGAACGGATGATTGTTCGGCTCGAAAAGATCTCGGAAGACCCGAAGATGCAGGCAGTCGTCCACTATCTCGACAAGGAAAAATGGCGTGAATACGGCGTCATCATCTTCAGCCAGTACTACGATACAGCCAAGTGGGTCGCCGACTCACTGGCGGCACGCTACCCCGATGAGGCTATCGGCCTGTATGCAGGTGCAGGACGCAGCCGACTCTATCAGAAAAGCGACAGTGTCACTATCGAGCGTGAGACACTCAAGAAAATGGTTGCCGAGCATGAGACCAGCATCATGGTGGCCACTGATGCTGCCTGTGAAGGCTTGAACCTGCAAACACTTGGAGCATTGATCAACATCGACCTGCCCTGGAATCCAACCCGGCTTGAGCAGCGCATTGGCCGCATCAAGCGATTCGGCCAGTTGCGTGAGAAGGTCGATATGTTGAATCTTGTGAATGAGCAGACCGTTGATGAAAAGGTCTATGAACGCCTCTCTGAACGAATGTGCAACCGCTACAACCTGTTCGGCTCACTTCCCGACACCATCAAGGACGAGTGGATCGAAGATATCGAAACACTGGGCGAAAAAATGGACGAGTATATTAATGCCCAGAAGGAAGCGACCGGCTTTGACCTTCGCTATACCTCAACAATGGCTCCCTCGGAAAAAGACTGGCGGGATTGTTCTGAGGTATTGTCACGAAGGGATTTTCTCGAACTAATGAGTAACGGTTGGAGTTAGTCGCTATATGGCGAATAGCGCGGTTGTGATCACACTTCGATTTCTACCTGCGTCTCAATCTGGGTTTCAACAACGGAATAGATATCGACGTTCTCATCGGGCACATCGATACTTACGATAAGGCTGAAACGAACAGAATTTTGCCAGCGATCCAACGCAGTCCGATATTTCCACCATCCTCCCACCGGGTAAACTGCAATTGTGTGCATATCCGCAAGCGAAGCTGCTGACCCGGTCCACGTATCAGAATGAAGAGAACCACGGGTGCGGAGCTGAGATCCGAGCTTCCAGCCTTCGTTATCACCTTCCGGACCACTGTAGTCTTCCGTTTCCTCGTTTGCCCTTTGGTTAATAAAGGCTCTGAAATTGGCCAATGTTTGCCCCGGCCGAATTACTTCAAAGCGTAATCCATGCGATTGGTAGCTATACCGCCTCCTGTAACCCCTTCGCCCAGGGTTGGGTTCAATGAAATAGGATAGTGTTACCCTGAGCTTGACCTCCAACTCCGGAGGAAGCTGTTGCAGCACCTCGATAGGCCAAGGCAACTGATAGAGCTGCATTTCGTGCAGCTTGGGATCTACTGACGCGCTGGCATCAGGCTCTTTGAAGAACGGTTGCAACTCATCTTGTGCAATGAGCGTTAAAGCATGATTCGCACTATAACGGGCACGTTCGAGATCCGGCACACCATGCCCCACTGTCCGCAGCACGGTTTCTTTTGCCAATTTCTGGCTGTGTTGACCATATAGCAGTCCGAGTCTCTCGGACATTCGAGTAGTCCACTCGGCTGAATGCACAATCAGCGCACGAATTGTCTCTGGCCAATAATCTGGGTACTCAGCCATCAGAATCGCTGCCTGTCGAGAAACCAAAGCACAAGCGGCACTCGTATCTCCATTGGCTTCAAAAAGTTGTCCGGTTGTTTTTCCAGAGGTTGTCAGAAGGGAAACAACATCGGCAGCGGTAACTTCAGTGCTATCCGGAGAGAGAAGACGATTACCTCCTTCCTCGACAACATCAGGCTTATAAGGAGCATGTTTTCTCCAGCCCCAACTGACAGCCGAACGTGAAGATGGTGCAACGTCGCCAAACCCCGCAAGAGGTGACCAACCATCGAAGTCGGCATCATCATTTGTCGTTCTTTCTGTATATGCCCCCACGGTCAGAGCATTCCATGACTGAGCAGGGTCCTCTATTTGTGCCAAATTCACTTGATCCCAGCAGTCTGGCTGAGGTGCTACATGGGCATTGTTACCTGCAGAGATAACAAACAATCTAGATTCAGCCTCATCCATTGCGAAAGAAAAATCATCAATCTCGGCAGACCAGGAAGATGGTTGCCCTCCCAACGCCTCAGGTTCAGAGGTGATTGCCAGAGAGTAAACACGCTTCCAGTCGGGCCTATCGATAGCAAGTTTCTCCGCTGTGCGAACGGTAATGGCGCCATAAAGCTCAGGATCGTTGTTGCCTGTTGGAGGAAGAATCCGGGCAGACTCGATTCGATGATCCACTACAATTGGATCGTGACTCATTAAGGCCTCATGCAAGTCTCCAAAGACCGCTAAACCTGCTTGCTTCGAACCATGGTCGTTATAGGGTGCGAAAGCGTTTGTCGGATCGTGGTTATCATATCTAGGCCACGTAGGATCCCATCGTTCTGCACTTTCCTCGTTGCAGAAATTTCCGATCACTGGGTGATTGTAGTTGACCCCAGTATCAAGAATGGTAATGGCCGTGGAGATGTCAGCATTGAGTTGCACGCGACCATTGAGGTCTTCTACCCATTGATATTGTTCCTTCGGAGAAGATCTGAGCAAGACATTGGGCGTCTCCTTCGCCCGTCTCAGTTCTTCGAGATTTGCTATCAATTCCGGTGCAGGTGAAAGTTGTCGAGCTGACGTTCTGATCAAGACAACCGTACTATCGAAGAACGTCAAGGATGTATTGCCTAGTTGTGCACCGATACGCTCAGCCAATTGCAACAGGATATGTAATGGCTCCTCTACACCTGGCTGTTTTTTCAGCCAGAGTTCCCACCAGACAACCTGGTCCTCATCCTGTGGAAAGAGACCACTCGCATCCGTCCAGAACGACTGCAGGTCAGCGAGTTTTATTTCGGCAATACTGTCAACGAGGTTGTGATTTCTCGGGCCACCTTTGCCATCTTTATCAGGATCAAGGTACTGCTCGAGTTTGCCCTGGAAAATGCCACGCCGAGAATCTGGCACGAAAATGACGGCGACTTCATGGTCATCTACCTTACGGCAAGAACGAAGTTTGAAGTCCCTAGATGTATCAAGGCTGTCGAGCGGTAGCTCACAGTCAGGCATTCCGACAATTTCTACATAGATACCGACATCTTCAGTAATTGGGGGTGGAGCTTGGGCACGCCGTGCGTCATAACTTTGAATAACACTGGCATATTGCCCGGATATGGATTGACCATGCTGATGCCGGTCTTGTAATGGAATGACCGGGTTTCGGCCCCGCCGTCGTGAACTAAAATCCTCGCGATCTGCGAAGCCTTCGATGAGAATATGCGGCTTCCGTTCCGGCATTTCGTTTTACTTTTTCCCTGTTTGGCGACGTTCAATTGCCCTAATCAGCAACGAAGAGGTGATTATTTCTTTATTGTTCAATACCGCTTCTTTTGCAGCATCTTCACAGGCCCTGGTTATCTCAGCCGAACTGAGGTTTTTTGCGACTGCACTTATCTCACCCCATGCCAATTGCTCCGTATCGAAAATTGACAGTCGATTTTCGACAAGTTGCTTTATTTGTTCTTGACCAGGCTTCTCGAAGCGTATGATGTCATCAAAACGGCGATAGAGCGCTTTGTCCAGTAACTCAGGATGATTCGTGGCTGCAACGATGATGCTTTCTGAGGCGTCTTGCTCAACAAATAGGAGAAAAGAATTCAGTACTCGCCTTATTTCTCCCACATCATTCTGTGCGCCCCGTTGTGTACCAATCGCATCAAACTCGTCAAACAGATAAACGGCCCTTGTCTGTTTGATATGATCAAAAATCAAACGGAGTTTTGCTGCCGTTTCTCCCATAAAACGAGTAATTAAACTGTCATACACTACTGTATAAAGAGGTAACTTGAGCTCAGTGGCTAGAGCTGCAGCAGACATGGTCTTTCCTGTCCCAGGGGGGCCTGTGAATAACAACTTACGGCGGGGAAGAAGACCAAACTGAGACAATTTATCCTTTTGTCGCTGCTCGAGTAGAACTTGCTCCAAACGAGTACTTATATCCTCCGACAGTACCAGTTCGTTTTTGCGAACGGAAGCCGGAGTCAAATCCAATAAGCCTTTCAGTTCTCCTGCTGGCTGCTTCTTCAGCGGAGTCGGGCTTTGTGCCGCGACACCCAGCTTTGAGGTCTTTTGAGAGCCATCTACCAAGGTCTTTAGCTCATTAGCGAGTTTGTGGTGGCCCTGGCGAGCCTCTTTTGCGGCAACTTGCAAGGCAATAGAGTAGAACCGCTGATCATCTCGATCCGCATGGCTTTTCAAAAGCGCCTTGATTTGTTCTGCTGTTGCCATATTTCACTCACCCACTCTAACCTGCGATAATAACCGGTTTGTCCGTAAAAATGAATAATCAAATACTACCCGCAGAGCGGGTAGTATGATGAAAGCCCCCGGAGGGGCTATTGTCAGAGTCCCGCCAACCTTAACTGCTCTTGGCGCTTCTCTTCCTGATTCTTTATGCCCCTTCGCTCCACGCCCGTTACAGGCGCTTCATCACTACTACGAGTCGGTCCATCCTCGGCCCGTGCTTTGGTACTCTGCGTCTCGCTTTTCTTCACTCGCTACCAGCTATGGAGAGCGAAGTGAAGGCTGGTAGTCCCCAGTAGCCGCGAGGCCGCACTGCTTACCCGTCGTGCGCATAGCGCCAGAGGGGAAGCAAAGTAGGCATCCGAACGCGGCGTCCAGTCATTGGGAGACAAGTACGGAGCAGCAACGAGCTTGCGAAGTTGTTGCGTAGTGCTTGGTGACCAGAACGGCTGGGGCACCAATAGGTTGCCAAAGGCCGAGTCGATTTTGGGGACTGGGATGTCCCAAAATCTATCACGAGGCCGAAGACACGCTTGTATCCCGAATGCCAGTTTGCCCAAGGCGGTGGTGGTATCAATGTTGGCCCCCTGACCCGTAATCACTTTAAAGCCAATACCGTGTTCTGCTAAATCCTGTACTGTATTAACCAGGTGCCTCAAGTCTCGTCCCAAGCGATCAAGCTTCCAGACCACCGTAAGCGCCCACGAATCGACACCTGTTCCTTGATCACCACCTGCCACAGACTTTCTCCTGCCTCACCACAACACAGGAGAATCCCATGGCACCGACCGACACCACTTTCTGGCAGGACCACGTCACCACCTGGCAGGCATCGGACCTGACCCAGAAGGCCTACTGCGAAGCACACGGCCTCCGCTATGCCACCTTCGGCTACTGGGTGCGCAAGCTGCGC
>NZ_JBHNMF010000098.1:0-8914 GCF_048562965.1 Thiolapillus sp.
GAGTCCCAAGTTTACTTGGGCCTTGGGTAAACCTTGCTCAGCAGCTTTTTGGTACCACTTTACGGCCTCTTTGAAATCCTGCCGTACGCCCCGGCCATTGGCATACATGAGTCCCAGATTGTACTGGGCAAGGGCATAACCTTGCTCGGCGGCTCTGCGGTACCACTTTACGGCTTCTTTTAAATCCTGCCGCACACCTTGGCCTTCCGCATACATGACCCCCAGGCATGAACTGGGCATCGGCATCACCTTGCTCAGCTGCTTTGCGGAACCACTTCATGGCTTCCTTGAAATTCTGCCCCACGCCTTGGCCATTGTCATACAGGACCCCCAGAGCGTACTGGGCACGGGCATCACCTTGCTTGGCCAATGGCTCCCAAAGTTTCATTGCGGTTGTATAGTCATTGCGTTCATACGCTGCCCGCCCATCTTCAAGATCCCCCGCCTGAACGAGGCTCCCTGTCAGAATCAATACCAAACCGATAATCAGAAGAGTTTTCATAGGATATTTCTTCATTTGGATGAATGTCTGTGTAATTGATTGTAGGTATCCTTGCCCGAATTGGCGGTGAAGGCATGGGAGCCATTTTCCGGAGCTTTATCTGATCCCGCTACCTGGTCCTCGTCCCTGTATGGGAGAAGGAAAAGGCAACTGTGTTTACAGAGAGGCGTTTATGTCTTTCAACGCCTGCAAGGGATCTGGAGCCGCCGTCACCGGCCGGCCAATGACCAGGCAGCTGGAACCGGCGGCCATGGCTTCAGCGGGCGTCATGACCCGTTTCTGGTCGTCAAGGGAGGCGCTGGCGGGGCGCACGCCGGGGGTGACCAGCAGGAAATCCTGTCCCGCCTGTTCACGTATGGCGGCTGCTTCCAGGGGCGAGCAGACCACGCCATCCAGCCCGGCGGATTCGGCCAGAGTGGCCAGGCGCAGGACATTCTCTCCAGGGGTGCCGGAGAAACCGATTTCATGGATGTCCTCCTCGCCCAGGCTGGTGAGGATGGTGACGGCGATCAGCTTGGGCCGATGGGATTTGCCTTCAAGGCGCTCCCGGGCGGTTTGCATCATTTTCCGGCCACCGGAGGCATGGAGGTTCATCATCCATACGCCCAGATCGGCTGCGGCATCACAGGCAGCGGCCACGGTGTTGGGAATATCATGGAATTTCAGATCGAGGAAGACATCGAAGCCCCGCCCCACCAGTTTTTCCACGAAGGCGGGACCGAGACGGGTGAAGAGTTCCTTGCCTACCTTGAGGCGGCATAGGGAGGTATCGAGCTGATCCACCAGCGACAGGGCTTTGGCTTCATTGGGAAAATCCAGGGCGACGATGACAGGGCTGGTGCTCATGTTTGTTTTTCCTCGGGTTCTGATTTACGGCGGATGCTGCCCCAGCTGCGGCAGCTCGGGCACTGCCAGTGCAGGGTGTTCGCCATGAAACCGCATTTGCGGCACTGATAGGCGGGACGCTCGGCCAACAATTGCTCCACATGGGTTTTCATGCTCAGCAGCATTTGTTCCGCCTGGATATCGGGCAAAGAGGCATTCAGCTCGATCAGTCGCAAAAGCCCCTTGAGGGTTGGATGCAGGTGCATTTCCTTGCTGAGAAAACCCCGCGCGGCGGTTTCATCTTCTGTTTCTGTAATGATCTCGGTGATGGCCAGCGCAACCGCTACATCCATGCCATTGCCGAGAAAGTCCTGCAGATAGACTCTGAGCGCCGGCAGATCGGAAAGCCGCCGGTAGCATTCCATCAGATCGGGCAGCACTTCCGGCAGGTAATAGGCATCCTTTTCCACCGCCTGCCGCAACAGGCGGATGGCCGATTTGCAGTCCGCCTGCGCCATGGCCATATGGGCCTGCATGTGCATGGGACGCACACTGTGGGTATCAACCGATGCCGCTTTCTTTAGCAGTTTTCCCGCACTGTCCGTGTTTCCCTTGCGCAATGCTTCTTCGGCCAGTTCACAATAGAAATGAGAACGCTCCAGGGACAGGGGCTCATCGATAAGGGGAGCCAGCTCTTCTGCAGTCTTGAGGCAGGATTGCCAGTCCTTTTCCTGCTGATAGACAATGAGCAGATTCTCCAGCGCCTTGCGCACATGAAGTTTCATTTCCTTCAGCTCGAGGAAAAGATTCTCTGCTCTGTCATAAAGGCCTGCCCGCATATAGTCCATGCCCAGTTCGAGCAGGGCCTGGGCGCGCTGTTCCTGAGGCAGCGCAGGCCGGGCGATAAGATTCTGGTGGATGCGGATAGCGCGTTCCACTTCACCCCGGCGCCGGAACAGGCTGCCCAGGGCCAGGTGGGTTTCCACGGTTTCGCTGTCTACTTCCAGCAACTGCACGAACACGTCGATGGCCTTGTCGGGTTCTTCGTTGAGCAGATAGTTCAGGCCACGGAAATAGGCAGGGGTCGTGAGGCGGTCGGCTTCCTCACAGCCTTTGGCCATACTGCGCTTTGCTGCCCACCAGCCGGAGGCAGCGGCAACAGGCAACAGTATCCACAGCAGTTCCTGCATGATCTTATCTGTCCTTCACCGGAATGGTGCGCAGATTGTTCACTTCTTCGCTGGCCAGACGCGCCTGGCGGCGCAAGCGCTGATTCTCGTGCCTGACCCGGGCCATCAGCAGCAGGCTGCTGAGCACACCGAGCAGCGCCCCCAGCCCCACCATGACCAGCACCAGCAAACCTAGGGGCACGCTGAAATCGCGGAAATAGAAATGCACATCGACGGGCTCCGGGTTGATGGAGGCAAACCCCGCGCCCAGCAGGGCAAAACCCAGCAGCAATATGAATTTGATCAGCTTCAGCAACCCGCTTCTCCGGCGATCATGAATAACCTCGTATGATAGCCCAAGGCCGGAGCGGATAGTAGGGAATCAACGCAGGCCCAGCACATCCTGCATGTCGAACAGGCCATGGTCCCGGTTGTGGAGCCACTGTACCGCCCTGGCGGAGCCGTTGGCATAGGTCATGCGGCTGGAGGATTTCACGGCGATCTCCACCCTTTCCCCTTCGGCGGCAAACCAGACGGTATGTTCTCCCACCACATCTCCGGCACGAATGGTCTCGAAACCGATGGTCTCGCGCTTGCGTTCACCCGTGATGCCCTGGCGTCCATAAACCGCTACTTTTTCCAGGTCACGCCCCAGTGCATCTGCCACGACTTCACCCATGCGGATGGCCGTACCGGAGGGAGCATCCACCTTGTGGCGGTGATGCGCCTCGATGATCTCGATATCAGATTCCTCACCCATGACCCGGGCAGCAATATCCAGCAGTTTGAAACACAGGTTCACGCCGACACTCATATTGGGTGCAAACACGACGGCAATTTCCTTTGCAGCATCGGCGATCACCTGTTTCTGCTCCTCGCTGAAGCCGGTGGTACCGATCACCATTTGCTTGCCGTTGCTGCGGCAGATTTCCAGGTGATTCAGAGCAGCCTCGGGGCGGGTGAAATCGATGACCACATCGAATTGACCGATGGACCCGGCCAGGTCTGCAACAATGGGCACACCCAGTTTGCCGATACCGGCCACTTCCCCCGCATCGGCGCCGATCAGCGATGATTCAGGGTATTCCGTCGCCACCCCAAGCTCCATACCTTCGGCTTCCTGTACTGCCTGTACGAGTGACTTGCCCATTCTGCCGGCGGCGCCGACCACAGCTACTTTGATCATTGTCTGTTCTCCTGATTCAGAATCCCATTTCCTTGAAAAAGCTTTTTACGCCGTCCAGCCAGGAACTGGCGTTGGGGCTGTGCTTGCGCCCGCCGCCCTGCAGGGAGGATTCCAGTTTTTCCAGCAATTCCTTCTGCTCGTCATTGAGGTTGATGGGGGTTTCCACCACGACTTTGCACAGCAGATCGCCCACCAACCCGCCGCGTACCGGCTTGATACCCTTGCCCCGGATACGGAACAGTTTGCCCGTCTGCGTACCGGCAGGCACCTTGAGCTTGACCTTCCCTTCCAGGGTAGGCACTTCCAGTTCCCCGCCAAGCGCCGCCGTGGTGAAGGGAATGGGCACTTCGCAATACAGGTTTGCGTCGTCACGTTCGAAAATGGGATGGGGTTTGACGTGTATCTGCACGTACAGATCACCCGCCGGGCCGCCGTTCTCTCCGGCTTCTCCCTCACCGGCAAGGCGTATCCGGTCGCCGCTATCCACACCGGCAGGCACTTTGACAGAGAGTGTCTTGTGCTTCTGAATACGGCCCTGACCATGACAGGCCGGACAGGGGTCATCGATCTGCACACCACGTCCGTGGCAGGTGGGACAGGTCTGCTGGGCAATGAAAAAGCCCTGCTGCATCCGTACCTGGCCGCTGCCCCCGCAGGTGGTACAGGGCTTTGGTGAAGTGCCTTTTTTCGCACCACTGCCCCCGCAAGCATCGCAGGTCACCTGCGCCGGTATACGGATCTTGACCGTGGTGCCCTTGACCGCATCTTCGAGGGACAGCTCCAGGTTGTAACCCATGTCCGCACCGCGCTGATGCCGGTGCCCTCCCCGGCCACCGCCACCACCGAATATGTCGCCGAACACATCACCGAAAATATCGCTGAAGCTGCCGCCGGCTCCGCCACCCATACCGGCTGCCCCTTCCACACCGGCATGGCCGAACTGGTCATAGGCAGCACGTTTCTGATCATCAGATAGCACTTCGTAGGCCAGTTTGACCTCCTTGAACCTGATTTCGGCCTGTTCGCCATCCTCGCCGGAATTCCTGTCCGGGTGGTACTTCATCGCCAGCTTGCGATAGGCTTTCTTTATCTCTACGCTGGTGGCCGTACGACTGACCCCCAGCACTTCGTAGTAATCACGTTTGGACATGATTGTTCCCGTCAGCTAATACTTTATTCCGCCCTGAAATTGTGGGCGGGTAAAATGCAAAAATCCGGGAGCAGTCGAGCTGCTCCCGGTTTTTCGGCACACCAGACCGGTTTCCGGTCTTACTTCTTGTCGTCCACTTCTTCGAACTCGGCGTCGACCACATCATCGTCGGCCGCAGCACCGGATGCTGATTCACCAGCAGCACCAGCGGCACCCGCAGCGCCGGCGGCGTCACCGGCATCTTGGTACATTTTCTCTGCCAGCTTGCCGGATGCTTCTGCCAAGGCCTTGGTCTTGGCTTCGATGGCTGTCTTGCTGTCACCTTTCATGGCTTCTTCAAGTTCCTTCATCAGGCTCTCGATATTCGCCCGCTCGGCGCCGTCCACCTTGTCGCCCATCTCTTCCAGGGACTTTTTGGTGGCATGCAGCATGGCATCAGCCTGATTGCGTGTTTCCACCATCTCGTGGAACTTCTTGTCTTCCTCGGCATGAGCCTCGGCATCCTTGACCATTTTTTCGATCTCTTCATCACTCAGACCTGAAGAGGCGGTGATCTTGATGCTCTGCTCCTTACCCGTCGCCTTGTCCTTGGCGGACACATTGAGAATGCCGTTTGCGTCGATGTCGAAGGTCACTTCGATCTGTGGTACGCCACGGGGCGCCGGCGGAATGTCCGTGAGGTCGAACCGGCCCAGTGACTTGTTGGCCGAGGCCATTTCCCGCTCACCCTGCAGTACATGCACGGTGACCGCAGACTGGTTGTCATCGGCAGTGGAGAAGATCTGCGATGCCGTGGTTGGAATCGTGGTGTTCTTCTCGATGAGCTTGGTCATCACGCCGCCCATGGTTTCGATACCCAGGGACAGTGGCGTAACGTCCAGCAACAGTACATCTTTGACTTCACCGGAAAGCACACCACCCTGGATGGCCGCACCGATGGCTACCGCCTCATCAGGATTGACGTCCTTGCGGGGCGCCTTGCCGAAGAATTTTTCCACGGTCTCCTGCACCTTGGGCATGCGGGTCTGACCACCCACCAGGATGACATCGTCGATATCGGATGCGGACAGACCGGCATCTTTCAAGGCAACCTTGCAGGGGGCGATGGTTTGCTCCACCAGTTCATCAACCAGGGATTCCAGCTTGGCCCGGGTCAGCTTGATATTCATGTGCTTGGGCCCGGAAGCATCTGCGGTGATATACGGCAGGTTGATGTCGGTCTGCTGGGCAGAGGAAAGCTCGATCTTGGCTTTTTCCGCAGCATCCTTCAGGCGTTGCAGCGCCAGGGGATCGTTGCGCAGATCCACGCCCTGCTCGTTCTTGAAAGACTCGACCAGAAAATCGATGACACGCATGTCGAAGTCTTCACCACCGAGGAAAGTATCACCGTTGGTGGACAGTACTTCGAACTGGTGCTCGCCATCGACTTCGGCGATTTCGATGATGGACACGTCGAACGTACCACCACCCAGGTCATAGACCACAATCTTCTTGTCGCCAGGACTCTTGTCCATGCCGTAGGCCAGTGCGGCTGCGGTGGGCTCGTTGATGATGCGTTTCACATCCAGACCGGCAATACGACCGGCATCCTTGGTGGCCTGACGCTGGGAGTCATTGAAATACGCAGGAACGGTGATAACCGCTTCGGTGATGGTTTCGCCCAGGTAGTCTTCCGCAGTTTTCTTCATCTTCTGCAGAATCTTGGCAGACACTTCCGGCGGCGCCATCTTGGTGCCATTGGCCTCCACCCAGGCATCGCCATTGTCTGCCTTGACGATCTTGTAAGGCACCATTTCGATGTCACGCTGCACCACTTCGTCATTGAACTTGCGTCCGATGAGGCGCTTGATGGCAAACAGGGTGTTGTGGGGATTGGTCACCGCCTGGCGTTTTGCAGACTGGCCTACCAGTACTTCTCCTTCCTGGGAAAAGGCCACCACGGAAGGCGTGGTGCGATCACCCTCGGCATTTTCAATAACCTTGGGCTGATCGCCCTCCATTACGGCGACACAGGAATTGGTTGTACCCAAATCAATGCCAATAATTCTGCCCATTTGTAATTTCTCCGTTAAAAATTCGTTAGTTACAGTTCTAATTTTGCTACTGATTACCCAGATGGGGGCGTATGTCCCGATTTCAAGAGTTTTATGCTGCCTGCGACACCATTACCATCGCCGGTCGCACCAGGCGGCCGTTGAGCAGATAGCCCTTCTGCACCACATTGACCACGGTGTTGGGGGGTACATCGTTGGTGGGCACCATACCCATGGCCTGGTGCAGCTCAGGATTGAAGGGTTCGCCCTCGGGATCGATCTGTTCCACACCAAACTTGTTCATGGCGTCTGCAAGCATTTTCAGTGTGAGTTCGGTGCCTTCCAGGAGTTTTTCCACATCATGGTTTTCCTGAGCGGCATTGAAACCCAGCTCCAGGCTGTCCCGGACACCAAGCAGTTCACCCACGAACTTCTCCAGCCCGTATTTGTGGGCATTTTCCAGCTCCCGCTGGTGACGTTTTTTCAGGTTGTCCATCTCTGCACGCGTACGCACTACCTGATCCCAGTGTTCATCCGCCTTGCTGCGCACATCTTCCAGGAGCCTGCCCAATTCTTCGTGAGACAGGTCTTCCCCATTGCCGGAGGCTTTGTTTTCGGGAGTTTCCGTCAACTCTTCGTCGCTGTATTCCTGCTCTTTGTCCATCTATGTTCCTCTTTTTACAGCAAATTAACGTAAGGAAGCGTTGATCTGTCCCTGAACTCGCATCTTGCCCCTGAAATGTCCAGAACAAATCAGCACTTCCTAAAAAAATCTCTTCTGACTGAAGAAAACCCCGATGGATTCCGGGCTTGGCAGACAGAAAAGATCAAGATATGCAGAGAAATAGGGGTGCCTCAGGCCGATTTCAAGGCTGCTCCCAACATTTTTGCGGTGATGTCCACGATGGGTATCACCCGGTCATACGCCATACGGGTCGGCCCGATCACGCCGAGCACGCCAACCACGGTATTGTCCATCTCGTAGGGCGCGGTCACCACACTGCATTTTTCCAGCGGGCCATAACCGGATTCCTCACCGATGAACAGCTGCACGCCCTCCGCCTGGCTGCAGCGATCCAGCAGATGCAGAATTTCCTGTTTTTCGGAAAAGGCATCGAACATCATTTTGATGCGGTCCAGCTGCGCCAGTTCATCGAAATCCATGAGATTGGTCTGGCCGGAGACGATATAGTCCTGATCTTCCCCCTCATCCTGCAATGCCTTGTCGGCAATGCTCAGAGCCTCACGCATGAGCTTGTCCATGTTTTGCTGGTACTCTTCCATTTCCCGGACAATGCGGCTCTTGATCGCATCCAGTTCCAGCCCGCTGTAGTGATCATTGATGAAACGGCTGGCCTGCTCCAGCTCATCACGGGTAAACCGGCGGGAGGTTTCCACGATACGGTTGAGCACCTCACCCTGGCTGGTGACCAGAATCGCCAGAACGCGCATGTCGGACAGGTGCACAAACTGCAGTTCACGGATGAGAATCTGATCATGGCGGGGAATCATCACCACGCCGGCCATATGGGTCAGCCCGGACAGGAAACGGGAGGCGGTTTCCACCAGATTCTGCGGTGCCTCTTTCTCGTCCAGCTCGCCCTGCAGACGCTTGATCGAGCGATGATCCACAGGCTGCAGGGAAATCAGGGAATCCACGAACAAGCGGTAACCATGGACCGTCGGCACCCGCCCCGCCGAGGTATGGGGCGAAGTGATCAACCCCTGGTCTTCCAGATCCGCCATGACATTGCGAATGGTGGCCGGACTGAGTTCCATGCCTGCGTCCTTCGCCAGGGTGCGTGAACCCACCGGCTGTCCGTCGCGGATATACCGTTCGATGAGCACTTTCAGGAAGTGCTGAGCCCGTTCATTGAGTGCCTGTTCGTTTAACATGTCCTGCCATATATCGCGCAATTCTGAAGGTGAATCAAATACTACCCGCAGAGCGGGTAGTATGATGAAAGCCCCCGGAGGGGGCTATTGTCAGAGTCCCGCCAACCTTAACTGCTCTTGGCGCTTCTCTTCCCGTTCCTGATTCTTTAATGT
>NZ_JBHNMF010000099.1:0-8879 GCF_048562965.1 Thiolapillus sp.
CATTAACAGTTCAATACACGAGTCAGTTCAATACACGAGTTGCAAAAAAAATGCACTCACTGTTTGTGAGTATAAACAACTCTTCAATAAATGCCAGCATTTACCGTTACTTAACCCTGCTTAAACAGACCTGGATCAAATAACCAACAACCCAACATCAATGTAGGCGATGCTCAGGGCTTCTTACATTGGAGGTGACACATATCACTCAGCGTGAAGTCAGCTGAAATTGATGCGCTTGCCAAACCAGTTGGAAGCAACTTCTTCCTGTACTTGCACAAATCATTTCAGCGCATGTATAGCGTGTTTTCCGTCACTATCGCATCCATGGGAATATCCCATGATCTTGTATGAATACGCCTCGTCTTCTGCAATTCATAGGCATAACCGATCAATAGGGGGCCGGTCCAGTGTCGCCTGTTTCTGCGCCATGCAAAACTGCGGTCATAATAGCCACCGCCCATACCCATGCGATTGCCTTTACTGTCGAATGCCACCAGAGGCGTGATGACGATGTCCAGTGTCCAGGGCTTGATGAGTGAAGACTGTGTCCAGACAGGCTCTGGTATGTTGTAACAATTCGGCCGCAAGTCATCACCAGGTTTCCATGCCGCAAACCACAGTCGTCTGTGCCCTACCGGATGCAACACCGGCAGATAACAGCGCTTACCCATGGCACAGGCAAGTTCAAGCAAGGGTAAAGGGTCGAGTTCGCCATCAGCCGCCAGATAAAAGGCAATACGTTGAGCAGCAATGAAGCGCCGCAGGGAAGCCGCTTTTCTGGCCGCATGTACGGCGGCTTGCGCACGACAGGCTTCGCTGAGATGCCTGCGCCTATTGCGCATTTTCTTTCTGATATCCAGGGAAGAGTTCATGATATGCGAGGAAGGGAAGACATCCTCCGCCTGTGCCGTTCCTGGTTTGTGACCTTGAACCGGCAGGTTCAAGTGGGAATCTCGGCTGCAGTTCAGGCTTTCCGCTCAGGGCGGACATGCACACCGCTACAGTAATCCTGACTCCCTGTCTAATGTACTAAGGCTCAAGGGTTTACTAAGCCAGTTCACGAACACTGCAGAGGATGCCTTCAACTCAAAGGCTACTCCGATTGCCGCTAAAGTTCCAGTTGATTAAATTGATGCAGCGCAACTTCAACCTGATCCTGCAGATTGCGCATCCTCCGTTCGAGAGAAGCGTCCACTTCGTTACTGCTGTTACTGAGATTCAGGAGTTCATGAGCCATATTCAGCGCCACCATTACCGCGATGCGTTCGGTACCGATAATCTTGCCCGTCTGGCGAATGGCGCGCATACGCTCATCCAGATTCAGCGCGGAAGCCAGCAGTGCATCTTCCTCACCCGGCTCACAGGCCACGCGGTATTCCTTGTCCATGATACTGACGGCGACCGTCTTTCCAGGCTTGCTCACGTATTCGCCTCGAGGGATTTGAGCCGTGTGATGATTGCCCCTACACGGCTGCGGGCAGTCTGGTTCTTTTCCATGAGCGCCGCACGCTCCTCCTGCAACCGCTCCTGCTGGGTGCGCAGAAGGCGGTTTTCTTCCTTGAGATACGCACAGGTCTCTATCAACGCCTTGATCTGTTCCTCAAGTATGTCGAAAGCCTGTTGCGAACTGTTTTGTTCAGACTGCTTCCTCATAGTAGTAGGAATATAGTTTGCATCACCCCGAGGGTCAAGGGCGCCTCATTCAGTTTGGCAATCTGGTAACATTTACGCATGAATGATTTCACTCCCGAATACAGGCATCTGGCGGATCAAATCGAAGCCGCCGGACTCGATTATACCGCCGCTGAAATCCACGGCATTCTGGCTGGCATGCTGTGTGGCCGCGCCGCCAACTGGCGCCAGGTGCTGATGGAAGAAACAGATCCGGAAGATCCTCAGGTGCAGCATTGCGCGGCAGACATTGAAAACCTGCTGCTGTTCACCGCGGAAGAGCTTCACAGCGGCACCATCCCCCTGCGGCTGATGCTGCCCGAAGAGGATGCGTCTGTCGCGGAAAGGGCCGCAGCCATACGCGACTGGAGCCAGGGCTTTCTGTTTGGTTTCGGTCTGGCGGGTGAGCAGGAACAGCAGTTGCTCAACAGTGATGCCGGAGAAGCCCTGCAGGACTTCAGCGAAATCTCGAGGATGAACGTGGAGGATTTCGGTGAACTGCAGGAAGCCGAAGAGGCGCTCATGCAACTGGAAGAATACCTGTGGGTCGCCACTTCACTGATCTGGCATGAGGCAGGCAGTAATGACGCAGAATGAATTCAGGCGCCGGCGCCGCCAGCTGATGCGCATGATGGGCAAGGACAGTATCGCCATATTGCCGGCAGCCGGCATCAAACAGCGCAACAACGATGTGACCTACCCCTATCGCCCGGACAGCGATTTCTATTACCTGACCGGTTTCGAAGAGCCCGAAGCCGTTGCCGTGCTCATACCGGGACGCAAACAGGGAGAATACATCCTGTTTTGCCGGGAGAAAGACGAGGAAAAGGAACGCTGGGACGGACCCATCGCCGGACAGGAAGGCGCGGTGGCTGAATATGCTGCGGACGATTCCTTTCCCGTTGTCGATCTCAACGAGATCCTGCCGCGTATGCTGGAACAGTGCGAGCGCGTTTACTACGCCATGGGCTGCGACCCTGAACTCGACAAAAACATGTCCAGCTGGATCAGCCAGATCCGCGGCAAGGCACGCTGCGGCGTGCATACACCCCAGGAATTCATCGCACTCGATCACTATCTCCATGACATGCGACTGTACAAGTCACGCTCGGAAATCGCTGTAATGCGCAAGGCCGCCAAGGTATCCGCTGCCGCCCACAAGCGGCTCATGCGCGAATGCAAACCCGGCATGAAAGAATATCAGCTCGAAGCCGCTTTCCTGCACGAATGCAGCAGGCGTGGCGCACGCCAGCAGGCCTATTCCCCTATCGTGGGCGGTGGCAACAATGCCACTGTGCTGCATTACGTGGACAATACAGACAAGCTGGAAAGCAAAGACCTGGTGCTCATCGATGCAGGATGCGAGCTGGACTACTACGCTTCTGACATCACCCGTACCTTTCCGGTAGGCGGGACCTTCAGCAAGCCCCAGGCACAACTGTATCAGCTGGTGCTGGATGCCCAGCTTGCCGCCATAAGGCAGGTAAAGCCAGGCAACGCCTACAATGCACCACACAAGGCAGCAGTGCGCACTCTCACCCGCGGACTGGTCAGGCTGGGACTGCTCAAGGGCCAGCTGGCGCGGCTCATCCGGGAAGAGAAGTACAAGCGCTTCTTCATGCACGGCACGGGGCACTGGCTGGGCATGGACGTCCACGACGTGGGGGATTACAAGATCGACGGACACTGGCGACAGCTGGAGCCCGGCATGGTGCTCACCATCGAACCCGGTCTGTACATCCCGCTGGGCAGCAAAGGCGTGGCCAAAAAGTGGCAGGGAATCGGCATTCGCATCGAAGATGATATTCTGGTCACCAAGACCGGCCATGAAGTGCTGTCTGCCGATGCGCCCAAGACCATCACCGACATCGAAGCGATCATGAAGACATGAAACAGGCATACGACATCATCATCGTGGGTGGTGGCATGGCGGGTGCCAGTCTGGCCATCGCCCTTTCGGGCCATGATTTGCGCATTGCCCTGGTCGAAGCAGCTCCGCTCAAGGTGGATGACGTACCCAATTATGATGACCGTGGCATTGCCCTGGCCCAGGGCTCTCAGCGTATTTTCTCTGCCCTGAACGTCTGGAAGGACATGGCCGGCAGCGCCGAACCCATCCATCACATCCACGTTTCCGAGCAGGGCGGTTTCGGCTTTACACATCTGGATGCCGGAGAAGAACAGGTCGCCGCACTGGGACAGGTCATCACCGCCAGGAACCTGGGCACCGCCCTGCTGAACCGTCTGAACAAACTGGACGATATTCATATCATCGCGCCCGGACGGGTGCAATGGGTGAACATCGAGGACGATCTGGCCCATATCGGCCTTGACGGAAAGACCCTGAGCAGCCGCCTGCTGGTGGCCGCGGACGGTGGCAATTCCTTCGTTCGCCAGCAACTGTGTTTCGATGTGAAGCGCCGGGAATATGGCCAGAGCGCCATCACCGCAAATATTACGCCGGGCCGCCCCCACAAAAACACTGCCTACGAACGCTTCACCCGCAACGGCCCCATGGCACTGCTGCCCATGACCGAACAACGCTGCGCACTGGTGTGGACGGTAAAAGACGACATGGTGGGGGAAATGCTGTCACTGGATGACGCAGCTTTTCTCGCCCGCGTGCAACGCCAGTTCGGCTGGCGACTGGGCCGCTTTCTGCGCGCCGGTAAGCGCAACAGCTATCCCCTGTCCCAGCTGTATGTTCCCGACACTGTCAAATACCGCGCCGTGGTGATCGGCAATGCCGCCCATACCCTGCATCCCGTTGCCGGACAGGGCTTCAACCTGGGTATCCGGGACGTAGCCGCCCTGGCGGAAGTGGTGCTGCAGGGCATTCAATCCGGTGAAAATCCCGGCGACATCGCGGTGCTGCAGCGCTACCAGGACTGGCGCAGGAAAGATCAGCAGAAAGTCGTCCAGCTCACCGATACCCTGGTTCGCAGCTTCAGCAACGACATATTGCCACTCAGGCTGGCACGCAACATGGGGGTACTGGCGCTGGAAGGGCTTGCTCCTGCCCGTCACGTTATTGCCAGAGCAGCCATGGGCCTGCAGGGACGGCTGCCCAGACTGTCGCGGGGGCTGCCACTGTGAGCAACACCGCATCGCACACAGACATCATCATCGCCGGAGGTGGCATGGTAGGCGCCGCCCTCGCCTGCGCCCTGGCGGAACAGGACTTCAGCATCGCACTGCTGGAACGCCGGGAACCCACCGAGGACTGGCCACAGGACAGCCACGATATCCGGGTTTCAGCCATCAGCCGCGCTTCCCAGAATATTTTCAGCCATCTCAAGGCATGGCCGGGCATGGTTCGGCGGCGGGTCACACCCTATGAACAGATGTGTGTGTGGGAAAGCAGCGGCGCAAAAATCCATTTTCATGCCGCAGACATCGGCGAGCCCGACCTGGGGCATATCATCGAAAACCGCATCATCCAGATCGCCCTGTGGGAGCGACTGCACGCTCTGGACAACATCGACATTCATTGCCCCGCATCCATCAGCGGGCTGGACCTCAATGAAAATGCTCCCCGCGTAGTGCTCAACAACGGCACGCAGTTGAGCGCTTCCCTCGTGGTGGCCGCCGACGGCGCACGCTCCTCACTGCGGGAACTGGCCGGCATATCCACCGGTGGCTGGGGCTATGACCAGACTGCCGTGGTCTGTACCGTGCGGGCCGAAAAAGGCAACCAGGCCACCTGCTGGCAGCGTTTCATGACCCATGGTCCCCTGGCCCTGCTGCCCATGGACGACGACCTGTTTTCCATCGTCTGGTCCACCACCCCCGAACAGGCACAGGAACTGACCGAAATGCCAGCAGGCGATTTCGATGAAGCACTGACGCGCGCCAGCGAAGAACGTCTGGGAAGACTGGAACTGCAGGGCGAGCGCGGCGCCTTCCCCCTGCGCCTGCAACACGCAAAGCAATACATCAAACCCGGTCTGGCGCTGGTAGGTGACGCTGCGCATGTCATCCACCCCCTTGCCGGACAGGGCGTGAACCTGGGCCTGCTGGACATGGCCGAACTGACCGACGTGCTGGTCCGTGCCCGTGGCAAGGGTCATCCGCTGGGTTCGCTCCATACCCTGCGCCGCTACGAACGCGCGCGCAAAGGTGAAAATATCGCCATGCAGGGGTCGATGGATGTGTTCAAACGGGTCTTCAGCAACGATCTGCCACCCCTGAAAATCATCCGCAATCTGGGCATGGGTGTGACGGAACGGTTGTTGCCGGTAAAAAACCTGCTGATCCGCAATGCGATGGGTACGCTGGGAGAAATGCCCTCTCTCGCCCGCAGTTTTCACGAATAGTTGCAAAGCAACCCCAGGCACCGGCCGCTTCTCCATCTTTGCCGATCCCGCTATTGTTGATACCCCTGCCCAAGTGAAAAAGAAAGTACAGAAAAAAACCAACGGCAATCCGGCAACCGGAGATAACTGGCTGAAGATGTTCATCTACAGCAGCCTGCTATTTTTGCTGGCTGCTGGTCTGCTGCTTGCTGTCGCCTTGCGAAATGACGTCAGCTTGACGCCACCCGACATGGGATCAGCGATCTTCTTCTATCTGTTTTCCCTGTACACGATCACCGCCGGCTATACCAACAAATCCTTCGGCTACGTTTCCATGGACCGCGTCGGACAAATTTCCAACCTGCTGCTGTTTGGCCCCTTTTATGGCGCAATCATCAATGGCCTGGCATCGTTCACCTTCGCCTGATTTCGGCTTTTCAGGGGTGTGCCTCTGCGCAACACTCTCAACGCCGTCCTGGTGAATTCCGGCATGATGAGCATCATGAGTCTTGCGGGCGGATACACTTACATCTGTCTTGGCGGCAGGGTTCCTGCGGAAGCGCTGTCCACGCAGTTGCTTGTTCCGCTTTTCGCCACATTACTGGTAATGCAGGTCATCAACGAGATGCTCATCGCCGGCATGTCCATCGTCCGGGGTACGGATTTCAGGGGGAACTTTTCCGTTTACGCAACCGGCATCGAACTCCTGTCGGGTATCATCGGCCTGCTGGTTGCCCTGATGTATACACAGCAGGATCTGGCGCTGTTCGGCCTGTTTATGCTGGTTCTCGTACTCGGGATGCTGGTACAGAGACAATATGCACTTATCCGCCAGAACCTCGAGGGGCTGGTAGAGGAGCGCACCCGGGAGCTCGAAGTAAAAAGTGAAGAACTCAGAAAACAGGCCATACGCGACCATCTCACCGGCCTTTTCAACCGGCGCTATGCCAACGAGTACCTGCAAAAAGAGATCGCACACAGCAAGCGGCAACAACGGCCATTTTCCATCGCCATGCTGGACATCGATCATTTCAAGCAAATCAACGATCAATACCTTCATGACACCGGAGACAGGGTACTGCAACGCATTGCACAGCTTCTCGAAAGCAACACCCGCGAATCAGATCTGGTTGCCCGCTATGGCGGTGAGGAGTTTCTGCTGTACTTTCCTGACACCGAACTTTCCGGCGCCTGCATGCATTGTGAAGCATTGAGAAAAATCGTGGCGCAGGAAGACTGGACCAATATCCGGTCGGGAATCAGGACAACCGTGAGCATCGGGGTGACGCAAGGAACGTCAGCCCAGGAACTGGCGGATTTACTGCGTTGCGCCGACACAAGCCTCTACGAAGCCAAACATGAGGGAAGAAACCGGGTTTGCTGCCAAGAATGCACTGATTGATCCGCATTGAAGCGGATTCTCCTGAAGTTTTTACTGAACAGGCCGATGAACCATTCAGGTCCATCACAGCACGGAATTGGAGTGAAGCAGATATTCATCGGCCGGCAGGCAATTTATGACCGCAGACTGCGGGTCTACGGATACGAACTGCTGTATCGAGAAGGAAATACGCTCAGTGCACCGGGGATGAATGGAACCGAAGCATCGGCTCGCGTCATTCTCAATGCTTTCATGGAGATGGGACTGGAACGCATCGTTGGACAACGGCGGGCCTTCATCAATCTTACCCGTGATTTTTTCACCGAGCTGCCTCCGATACCTTTCGAACGGGAACAGGTGGTTCTGGAGGTACTGGAAGATATAGAAACCGACCACCAGCTGGTGGAAAACATAGCCCAGCTTGCCGGCCAAGGCTACCTGCTGGCACTGGATGACTTCGAATTTGAAGAGAAATGGGATCAGCTACTGCCGCTGGTGCAGATCATCAAGGTGGAGATACCCGCCGTCGACCTGGCACAGCTGCCCCGGAAGGTCTACCGCTTACGCAAATACGGCGTCCGGCTGCTGGCTGAAAAGGTGGAGACACAGGCAGAATACCAGGCCCTGCATGACATGGGATTCGATTATTTCCAGGGCTATTATTTCTCCCGCCCCCAGATAGTACACGGCAGGCGGATAACGGAAAACCAAGCCGTTACCCTCAGGCTGCTCACCCGGCTCAGCGATAAAAACGTTTCCACGGAAGAACTGGTCGAACTGATCAGCCATGACCCTGGCCTCAGTTTCAAGATTCTGCGCTATCTGAATTCGGCAGCCGTCGGCCTGCACTGCCGTATCGCCTCGATTCGTCAGGCGATAATCTATCTGGGTTTGGAGAGATTGCGTGCCTGGTCCGTGCTGGCCGCCATGGCCGGGGTCAGGGACAAACCACTGGAGATTCTTCGCACCGCGCTGGTGCGCAGCCACATGTGCAAGGCACTGGTAGCAACCGCAGACCCGGAGCAGGCGGAAATGGCCTTTGCCACAGGACTGCTATCCATACTGGAACTGCTCATGGATCGCCCACTGAAAGAGCTCATCCTGCAACTGCCCCTGGCAAAACCCATCAGTCAGGCGATTCTGAGACATGAAGGTGTTTGCGGGGAGGCATTGGGCTGCGCCATCGCCGTCGAGCAACATGACTGGCCCAACATCCGATTTACAGGCCTGGATCAGGATGCTATCCAGGAAATTTTTCTCCAAAGTTCGGAGCAGGCCTTCCGCGAGCAGACAGCACTTACTGATTGAGGAACAAAGCAGCCGGACGAGCTCACCGATGGTGGCGCTTCTGATGTCACAGACAACACCACTGAAATCAATACTGATGGGAAAAGCACATCAGCCCTTCAGCGTTGTTCCCGTCATGTGCTTCCTGGCTTCGGACATTTCGGTGCCATCCGAATCAAAGCTGCACACCACCCGGTTGCGGCCCCTCTCTTTGGCCTGATACAGCGATGCATCGGCCTGTT
>NZ_JBHNMF010000100.1:0-8813 GCF_048562965.1 Thiolapillus sp.
CTACCAGCCTTCGCTTCGCTCTCCATGGCTGACAGCGGATGAAGTGGCTGCTTAAAAGTTGGCGGTTATCGCAGCTACCCGGTCACTACCCCCACTGGGTGGACAAGTATCCTGACAGAGGGGGGCCTACGTCCACCACGACTGCATAGACTCAGCGCTGTCGCCTCTTCGTAGATTCGGCAAACGCTTTTCAGAATTAAATATCTGCATCATCATCGATGATGCAGATATCGTTTGACAAATGCAAATAACCATTTAAAATATTTGCATCATTAACTATGAAGTATTCTGTATGAAGCTAGACGAAATAGCCTCCATCAATGCAGGACACCAGTTTCGAGGCCGGATTCAAGAAAAGCCGGGGACGGGTATGTTTGCCGTGCAAATGAAAAATATCTCACCCAACCAGACGGTTAACTGGATAAGTTGCTCAGAAACAGAACCAGCAGGGAAGCGTGAGCCCAATTGGCTGAAGCCTGGAGACGTGCTATTTGCCGCGCGCGGTAATAACAACTACGCCGTGCTTATTGATGAAACCATCGGCGGCTTACGGGCTGTGGCGGCCCCCCACTTTTTTGTCCTCAGGAGTAAAACCAGCCAGTTACGCCCCGGTTTTCTTGCCTGGTTGCTCAATCGCCCACCCAGCCAGCACTACTTTCAGCGTGAAGCAGAGGGCACACTCACCAAGAGCATCCGCCGCAGTGTTCTGGGGGCGACCCCCGTGGTCTTACCGCCACAGGACAAACAAGACACCATTATCAATCTGGCGAATGCGATCAATAAAAAAGAACAACTGATGGAGCAGCTTGTCCGCAATGGCGAAACTCTGATGAATGGTATCGCCAATGATCTGCTACAAGAACCGGGAGTAAATGCACAATGAATGACCAAATCAACCAGGACACCATCAATAAAGCCGTATGGGGGGCTTGTGACAGCTTCCGCGGTGTCGTCGATCCCAGCATCTACAAGGACTACGTCCTCACCATGCTGTTTCTAAAATACATCAGCGATGTCTGGCAGGACCACTACGACACCTACCAGGCCGAGCACGGGGACGAGCCGGAGCTGATCACGGAGTTGATGAAGGCCGAGCGTTTTGTGCTGCCAGAGGAAGCCAGTTTCTACAGCCTGTTTGAACACCGCCACGAGCCGGGTAACGGCGAGCGCATCGACCAGGCGTTGCACGCCATTGAGGAAGCCAATATCGCCAAGCTGCGGGATGTGTTTCAGGACATTAGCTTCAACTCGAACAAGCTGGGAGACGACAAGCAGAAAAATGAAATCCTGCGTCATGTACTGGAAGACTTCAACAAACCCGAGCTGAACCTGCGACCCTCGCGCATTGGCACCCTGGATGTGATCGGCAATGCCTATGAATACCTGATCAAAAACTTTGCCGCCACTTCTGGCAAAAAAGCCGGTGAGTTTTACACGCCTCCCGAAGTGTCTGATCTTATCGCTGAGTTGCTGGAACCGAAGGAAGGTGACGAAATCTGCGACCCTGCCTGTGGTTCCGGTTCGTTGTTGATGAAATGCGGGCGCAAGATTCGTGAAAAATACAATGGCTCGAAAAAATACGCCCTGTTCGGAGAGGAAGCCATCGGTTCCACCTGGGCGCTGGCCAAAATGAACATGTTTTTGCACGGCGAAGACAACCACCGCATCGAATGGGGCGACACCCTGCGCAACCCCAAGCTATTGAATAAAGACGAATCGCTGATGCACTTCGATATCGTGACCGCCAACCCGCCTTTCTCGCTGGAAAAATGGGGCCACGATGAGGCAGAGCATGATCGCTGGGGGCGCTTCCGTCGTGGCATTCCCCCTAAAACCAAGGGCGACTATGCCTTTATTCTGCATATGATCGAAACCCTTAAACCCAGCAGTGGTCGCATGGGTGTAGTGGTGCCCCATGGCGTCCTTTTCCGGGGCGCGGCGGAAGGCAGAATACGCCGCAAGCTGATTGAGGAAAACCTGCTCGATACCGTCATCGGTTTGCCGGAAAAACTCTTTTATGGCACCGGCATCCCCGCCGCCATTCTTATCTTCAAAAAGAAGAAAGCCGACGACAAGGTATTATTCATTGATGCCAGCCGCGAATATGCCGACGGCAAAAACCAGAATGTACTGCGGGCTGAGGATATTCAGAAGATTATCGACACCTGTCACAAGCGCGAATCGGTGGACAAATACGCCTACCTTGCCAGCCCGGAGGAGATTGCAGAAAACGACTTTAATCTCAATATCCCCCGCTATGTGGATACCTTTGAAGAGGAAGAAGAAATTGACCTGATGGCCGTGCGAGCCGAGCGGGAGAAACTCAAAGCTGAGTTAGAAAAACTCGAAGAGGAGATGAAAGGGTATTTAAAGGAGCTGGGTTATGGTGCCTGAGGGGTGGTTCTCTGCAAAAATTGGCGAAATCGCAAACATTCAAGTAGGACGAGATCTCAAAGAGGAAGCGTACTCTGAGGTTGCGACAAATCAGCACACGATTCCTGTTTTTTCAAACACTGTAGAAAATCGTGGATTATATGGATACTACAATTTCGAAGAGTACCCAGGCAACAGCGTTACTATTGTGGGACGCGGAATTGGTCTTGGAACAGCTTTCTCAAGAAAATCTGGGTTTGGTGCAATAGGGCGCTTACTAATTGTAAGCCCTAGAAATGGCTCATTTGATGTCGAATATTTAGAGAATTACATAAACTTTCGCTTAAGAATATTTAATGAAAGCGGAGGTATTCCTCAGCTTCCTGGAGCAAGTCTGGCAAAGTATAGCGTCACTCTTCCACCTCTCTCCGAACAAAAGAAAATCGCCCGCATCCTCTCCACCTGGGACAAGGCCATTGAAACCGTCAAAAAGCTGATCGAAAACAGCAAGGCACAGAAAAAGGCGCTGATGCAGCAGTTATTGACCGGCAAACGGCGACTGCCTGGGTTTGATGAGGAGTGGAAAACAATAAGGCTTGACGATGTACTTGACGGGAAAAAGCGAAAAGGAAAGATTGTTCCAACTAACGACGAGAAGCGTGGCGTAGCTTATATTGGCTCTACTTCATTCAATGGTGACTTTGGTATCTATACAGACTCTTCTGATGCCGTTATTTGCTCACCAAAAGACATTCTTGTCTTATGGGATGGAGAAAATGCAGGAAAAGCAACAACTGGGCTCTCTGGAGCAGTTTCCTCAACCGTTGTTCGATGCAGAATCGATGAATCAAAAGCAAATAGCCGTTTTATTACTTACAACCTTTTGAAGGACAATTATAAGGTAAGAGCCATTCGGGAAGGTTCGGGTATTCCGCATATGCCGGGTGATTTTGAACACTGGTATCACATTAATTTACCACCATTAAAAGAGCAACAAGAAATCGCAGCCATACTCACTTCCACCGATAAAGAAATCGAAACCCTGCAACAAAAACTCGACTACCTGAAACAGGAGAAAAAATCCCTGATGCAACAGATCCTCACTGGCAAACGTCGAGTGATAATAAATTAATCAAACGGAGAATTTCCATGGGTATTCAAACACAGTTCCAAAAGTTTCATGACTCCATCAAGCTTACACGGGAAGATGATGCATATAGTGATGCCAGAGAAAAAGATAACAGCATCACCGATCAGATCAAGTCAGCATTTAAAGAGGCTGGATACGAGGTTAAATCGACCTTTATCCAAGGTTCCTTTGCCATACATACTGCCATAAAATCACTCGACGGAGATTTTGACCTGGATAGAGCTATTGTGATTGATAGCGATGACGCACCAGAAAACCCGGTTGAATGCAAAATCACACTTCATGATGTATTAGAAGCCAGGGGGTTCAAAAACGCCAGAATCAAGAAGCCCTGTGTAACAGCAGATTATTCAAGCCTAGATCTTCATATCGATTTTCCAGTGTATAAACACGGTTTCATTTTGGGCCATCGACTTGCCGTGGGAAAAAGAAACTCCAGCGAAGAAAATCGAGAGTGGCTATCATCCGATCCGGAGGGGCTAATAGTCTGGGTTAATGATGATACTATCGAAGGGCATTGGAGTGATCTTTCTAAGGAAGAAAAGGCTCAATTCAGACGTATCGTGAGATATGTCAAGCGATGGCGTGACGTGCAGTACACAGACCCAAAGCACATCTATTCCATTGGTTTAACGATTATGCTCAAAAAGAGTCTGCGCACATCCATAGACGATGAAGACAGGCCGAATGACCTGTTGGCATTGTATGACACTATTGACTGCCTACTTGAAGAAAAAGAGTTTTTCACCCTGACCAACTCTGACCCTGAAAAATACACCATACAGGTCGATCTTCCTGTAGACCCTTTCACTGATATTTTTCAAAAACACGGGGAAACCGTTGGAACTGAGTTAAGGCGAAAATTTGTTCGTTTGCGAAAAAAGCTTAAGGAAGCCATTGATGAAAGCAGCCTTAAAAAACAATATGAAATTTTAAGCGATATGTTTGGGGATGATTTCCCGATACCTGATGAGGATCCCAAGGGAGGAAATAAGGTTTATATGGCAGCATCCGGTATAGTGGTTCCGAATCAGGGCGCTTAAGTTGCTGGAATCTATTCAAACTTATCTGGAAAGCGCTGGCATTGAGATTGTCTCTAGTGATAGAGAATCAATCATAACTAAACATAAGGCCGGTGAAGTTACCTATGAAATACAAGGGTTTGTTAGAAACAACTTTCCTTATGAGACGCCGTCTTTTTACCTTAGAAACAGGAGCACTTTCGGCCTCCTGGCGCATGTAGGGTGGCCTTGCAGCAAGCAGGACACAGGATTGATATGCAGCGGAGCCAATGATGTCCTTTCAATAAATTATCATGTTCCTGAGAAACTATACGAGGAAGCACTTACTAAGGCGACGCAAACCATAGCCCCTGTAATCAAAGATGCCTCGTTAAATAACCAGCACTGCCTGGAAGAATTTTACGGACACTGGAAATGGGCTGCTGGTCGTCAAATCAATAACTTGTTGGTTATTGCACCAGAAGGTACTGGTATATTCGACCTTCAGATTAAGGAGCCAGTTAAAAAAGGCCGGGGCTTATCTTCAAAAGCCATGGCCAGTCCATCTAATTATGACAGCCTATCCAAGGACTATTGTGTTGTCGTTAATGCTGCTAGCAAAGGCAGGAGTATCCATGGAAAAGGAATTCTATTCACTGCTCCATGCATTGGCCTTCCGCCTGCGCCAGGGGCAGATATCAAGACATGGTGGAAAGACTTCCTTGCCAGGCAACCAGAAGAGCTGATTGCGACACTTAAAGAAAAAGCACGCCATACCAGATCAAAAGAAGCCTGGATAGTTTGCCATACCCAATATCAAACCCGTGATATATGGTTTGGAATTAAGGCTGAAAGCCATAAAAAATGCCAGATACCAGTTTGTGGCGATTATTTGGAACCCTGGAAGATATCTGCCATAGAAGTAGATATTCACTCCAAGTCTCGATTGCTTCCGAGAGCAGGAGCCTCAACTGATCTTCAAGATAAGAAAATTCTGTTAGTTGGCTGTGGCTCTGTTGGCTCAAATATAGCGGAGCAGCTTATATCTGCTGGAATTGGCGGCCTTCATCTGGTTGACAGCGATTCCTTTCAGTCTGAAAACCTGTACAGGCATACTTTAGACATGAAGTATCTTGGGGTAAATAAAGCTAGTGCTCTGGCAGACAAACTTATGAATGAATACCCTTATACGAAAATTACTCACTCACCCAAGCAACTCATCTCCTTGGATGTAGAAGAGTTGACTCAGGCGGATTTAATTACGATTGCAATTGGCAATCCAACCGCCGAGCGTGCACTCAATGAGATACTCATTAAAGAGAAGATAAATACCCCTGTTATTTATTGTTGGTTAGAAGGGTATGGCGTTGGCGGCCATGCGGTGTTTGTTGCGCCAGATGGTAATTCCGGCTGTTTGGAATGTGCCTATGTTGACCCTAGTTCTTATCAGATCCAAATGCATTCAAATATGAATTTTTTAATGGCCAATGAACCAGTAACCAAAGATATTGGAGGGTGCGGCACACTATTTCTTCCATATTCCCACTTGGATGCATTACAAACAGCGATTATGGCAAGTCGTTTGGCACTTAAATCATTAGCTGGCCAACAGAATAAATCAACCAAAATGTCATGGATAGGTTCTGATGAAGATGCCAAAGGCATTGGGCTTTCTTTTAATGGGGAGCTTTCCGATAAAGAAGGCACTATGACTATATCTCCACTAAAACAAGCGGGATGTCCTTGTTGTCATAAATCAAGCATTGGAGCCACTTATACGGGCTATGGAAAGATTGTTCATATATCAGTGACTGTTGAACATATTTGGGACAAATACCGCCAGCGGGGTAAAAGTGATATTGAAGCATGCGGAATACTCATTGGACGTATAGATCAGGATGGATCCAGAATATGGATTGAGGCAGTAACGGAGCCATTTCCCAAAGATGTTAGAGGGCGTACTCATTTTCACATGAAGGATAAAGGGCATCAAATTGAACTGAACCGTTTACATAAGAGCTCGAGTGGACAGCAATGCTTTATGGGTACATGGCACTCTCATCCAGAGCACAAGCCCTCGTTCTCAAGCCCAGATAAAACCGGCTGGAAATCCTGTATTAATGCAAACCCACCCTTGAAGCATTTTTGTTTTGCAATTATCGGTACAGAAGAAGATAGTATTTTTATCCCCAATAGCTCAGGGTTTGTTGAGCTGAAGAGGATGGAGCATCGTGAGTAGTATGTGGAACATCATTGAACGCCTAATAAAGCTCTGGAAGGGTGACCCGTGGCTTAAGACCGGAAAGACCATCTTTTTGGTGAGTCTTGCATCAATTTCAGGGATTTTTCCAGAACTAACCATTTCCTATCTGAATCTATCTGTATCTCTTGCCAATACAGTTTCCATTGTTTGTACATTTATTGCCACTATTGGAAGTTTAGTCGGATTGTCACTGATCGGTTTTAGATACTTTCAGATGAACAGCCATCCACCCGTTCTTTATTATGGCCAAGGCATGAAGAATATGGATAATAATCCACCAGTTATGGCGTTGCCATTAGCTGAACGAGGATTCGTTAGGCCTGAAATATTAGGAGAAATCAACTCGTATGATAAAGACATCCTGTTAGACAAACTCAATTATTACCGACACTTATTTGAGGAAAAGACCAAGCACAGAGATGCACCAAAAATATATTTGGTAGCTCTTGGAAGTTTTCCATATTTGTTTGTACTTGGGTCATTACTGAGAAATGCCCATAATACGGTGCGAATCCTTGACCACTCGAGAAACTCTCCCGGCGGTAACAAGTGGTATTTACTCGATACAATCACAGATGCAAAAATCACCCACTGTGTCCAAGATAATGAAGGGCAGTCATATTTAACTGCATTGGAAGAGTTGGTGAGTGGTGATAATCAAGAGCTAGGAGTTGCATTGTCCTATACTTTCGAGATTTCCCGTAAAGATTTACCAGAGACGCTAAGGGACTCAACGGTAATATTAAAACACTCCTTGGGTTATGGGTTAGATAAATTAAGCAATGAGGCACTTCAAGAACAATTATTGAGCGAGTTGTCTGTCGTATTAAATATTCTTGGTAAGAACGCTAATAGAATTCACTTATTTGTAGCAGCACAGTCATCAATGTGCATCAATATCGGAAAGTGCTACCAAGATAATGTATACGGTTCGTTAGAACTCTATAGTTACACAAAAGACCAAGGATATAACTGGTCAATTACATATAATCAGGGTGCGTTTTCATGAATAAAGGCGCCCTTAGGCTCCATAAACAATACAGTTTCTATTGCATCAGCTCAGAGATGTCGATCAAGCTTGGCTATATTTACCCACAACCGAACCTGGCTCAAAATAATAGTATTAGCCAAAAGAGTCTTACTCTCAAGGGATTGCGATAGAACATGGATAATCCGACGACAGGAACGCCCAATAACTGCCTTTATATATTTCTGGATGAAGGAGGAAATTTCGATTTTTCACCCACAGGCACCCGTTACTTTACTCTGACCAGCGTGGCCATGTGTCGCCCGTTTGCAGTGCGAGAACCCTGGGACGATTACCGGCACGAATTACTGGAGTTTGGCCGTGATGTAGAATATTTTCACTGTGCTGATGACAATCGTTATATTCGGGATCGCTTGTTTGGCATTTTATATGACTGTCGTCAAAACCTTCGCATTGACAGTCTGATTGTTGAAAAAGCTAAAACCGGGCCGGCGCTACAGGCTGATCAGCACTTTTATCCCAAAATGCTGGGGTATTTACTCCGGCATGTTTTTGAACAGTTAAATGGCTACAGCGAAATTATTGTTATTACCGATACGATTCCGCACCAGAAAAAGCGCAAGGCTGTGGAAAAAGGGGTTAAACAGGCGCTGAAAGCCATGTTGCCAGCCGGAGCGAAATATCGGATTTTGCATCAGGCATCCCGATCCCATTATGGCTTGCAGGTGGCTGACTATTGTAACTGGGCCATTTACCGCAAATGGGACTCAGGCGAAACACATTATTACGAACAGATAAGTGACGTGATACACAGCGAATTTGATATTTTCAGAACGGGAACGAGGCGGTATTACTGATGGAATTCTGGAAGGCAGAAAAAGCGACCCCTCCAACTATACCTTGCGGTAAGAGCCGATGGGGCTCTTGTCATTGGAGGGGGACATTTGAAAACAGTATGGTGTATCGGAGCTGAAATGTAAAGTAAATTCCACGGTTGCGGATGCTTGCTCCTCGATAACTGATTGAAATATAAGGAAA
>NZ_JBHNMF010000101.1:0-8777 GCF_048562965.1 Thiolapillus sp.
CACGGACT
The DNA here is from genome assembly GCF_048562965.1 of Thiolapillus sp. Lineage (NCBI taxonomy): Bacteria > Pseudomonadati > Pseudomonadota > Gammaproteobacteria > Chromatiales > Sedimenticolaceae > Thiolapillus > Thiolapillus sp. The sequence continues at coordinate 9 of NZ_JBHNMF010000101.1, forward strand.
ATTGATGCCCAGTAGTTGGCTATAGTGCTCTTCAAGTTCCATAGTGGCCCCCATCATCAGCGGTAGTGGATAGCGCTATTTTACTGAGTTTCCACACTGTTTTACCAAGAGCCGAAAAATCCACGGCTTCCGGCGGCAAACCGGCTGCGTTGTCGAACAGGATTTTCAGCAGTGCGTCGGTTTGGCTGCGCTCATGCAAGCAGGCAATCACAAAGAGCAGCACAACGCCCGCACCAACAACAGCTGTAATCAAAGCCACCTGTTCAATCCTGTCTCTCTGTTTCTCCTCCGGCCATGATAACAGCAGCGTTCTATTCCAGATGCACACCCACGATGAGCGGCATCATCCAGTAGTGGACATCACTGCCCCTGAACTGCTGCTTTAGACGGCCCAGCAGTTCACAGGCGGCTTTCTGCGGCATATGGGTCTGCACCATCCAGCCCTTGCGATAACCTGCCACCTTTTCTGCCGCGCTCATGCTGTGTTCAGAACCGCCATGACCGTTCACGGGCAGGCTGATAAAGCCCTCCACTTCCGGTTGCTCCAGCAGCCAGTCCACCAGCATGTCGGACAAGGCCGGAGGCAGCACCAGGGTGAGCAGCGCTTCGTTCTCTTCTTCCTGAATATCGTCCAGTCGGGTTGCATTCATGAGGTCTTCTCCTGGGCAAAGGCAAAGCGGCGATAGAGGATGGGCAGCAGGATCAAAGTCAGCAGGGTGGCCGAGATCAGGCCGCCGATGACCACGATGGCCAGGGGACGCTGGATCTCGGAACCCGGCCCTGTGGCAAACAGCAGGGGCACCAGACCAAAGGCAGCGATGCTGGCCGTCATGAGTACGGGACGCAAGCGGCGCCTGGCCCCTTCCACCACGACTTCCTGCAGGCACTTGCCCATGGCGTGCAGCTGGTTGAAGTAGGTCACCATGACCACACCGTTGAGTACCGCAATGCCCAGCAGGGCGATAAACCCCACGGAGGCCGGTACGGACAGGTATTCCCCGGTGACCCACAACCCCACAATGCCGCCGATCATGGCAAAGGGAATGTTGGACAGCACCAGCACCGCCTGCCGCGCGGAGCGGAAGGTGGAGAACAGGATCAGGAAAATCAGGCCGATGGCCACGGGCACCACGATGGACAGGCGCTGGGCAGCACGCTGCTGGTTCTCGAACTCGCCGCCCCACTCCAGGTAGAAGCCGGTGGGCAGTTTCACCTTGTCGGCCACCTGCTGCCTGGCGTCTTCCACGAAACTCACGAGGTCACGACCGGAAACATTGGCAATGACCACGGACATGCGTTTGCCCTTCTCCCGCTGCACAGACACCGGGCCTTCGCTACGCTCCATCTTCACCAGGTTGGAAAGAGCCACCCGCCGTCCGTCGGGCAGCGCCAGGTGCAGGCCGGCGAAGGTGGCGGAAGAATTACGCAGGCTTTCCGGCCCCTTGATCACCAGGGGAATCCGCCGGGTGCCTTCATACACGGTACCCAGGCGCAGACCCTCGATCTGCGCGCGCAGCGTGTCTTCCAGGGTGTCCACATCCAGGCCCAGACGACCGGCGGCAAGACGGTCGACCACCAGCTTGAAATACTGGGCACCCTCGTTGCGTGGTGTATAGACATCGGACGCGCCACCGATCTGCTGGATGACCCTGACCACCGCATCAGCCGTGCTGTTCAGCTCATCCTGGCTTTCACCGAAGATCTTGATAGCCAGGTCACCGCGCACACCGGTGAGCATCTCCGAGACGCGCATCTCGATAGGCTGGGTGAAAGCATAGGCCACACCCGGGAAGTCCTTGAGCACATCACGAATCTTTTCCTTGAGCGCCTCCTTGTCCGGCACCGTCCATTCTTCCACCGGCCTGAGCACCAGGAAGCTGTCAGTTTCGTTCAGACCCATGGGATCCAGCCCCAGCTCATCCGACCCCGTACGGGCAATGACACTGGTCACCTCCGGTACACGTTTTATCAGCTCACGCTGCACCGCCATATCGATCTTCAGGGACTGTTCCAGGTTGATGGAAGGCAGTTTTTCCAGCTGCACGATGAGATCACCCTCATCCATGGTGGGCATGAAGGTCTTGCCCACCTGGGTATAGAGGAAGCCTGCACCCACCAGGATGGCCAATGCCACGGCAACCACGATCTTCACATGGTTCAGACACCAGGCCAGTACCGGCGTATAGACTTTCTGCAGCAGGCGCACCAGCCAGGGATCCTCATGGGAGACCTTGCCCAGCAGATAGGAGGCAAATACGGGAATGACCGTGAGCGACAGCAGCAACGAACCCGAAAGTGCGAACACGATGGTCAGCGCCACGGGAATGAACAGCTTGCCTTCCAGCCCTTGCAGCGTGAGCAATGGCAGAAACACGATGATGATAATGAGTATGCCCGCGGTCATGGGCACGGCAACTTCCCGCGCCGCACGATAGATGAGGTGCATGCGCGGCAGGCGGCTCTCACCCTTGTGGGCCAGATGGGTGATGATATTTTCCACGACCACGACGGCAGCATCCACGAGCATGCCAATAGCGATGGCCAGTCCTCCCAGAGACATGAGATTGGCAGACATGCTGAACTGCTGCATCATGATGAAGGTCACCAGCGCCGCCAGGGGCAGCACCAGTGCCACGGTAAGGGCCGCACGCAGATTACCCAGAAACAGCAGCAACAGGATGACCACCAGCACGATGGCTTCGCCCAGGGCCTTGGTGACCGTGCCCACGGCCTGGGAAACCAGCTTGCCCCGGTCGTAGAACACATTGATTTTCACGCCCTCGGGAAGTCCCGGAGCCAGCTCTTCGAGTTTGCTGCGCACACCCCTGACCAGCTCTCCGGCATTGGCACCACGAAGCCCCAGCACAAGGCCTTCCACAGCTTCACCTTTGCCACCCTTGGTGACGGCACCATAGCGGGTAAGTGAGCCGATATGCACTTCAGCCACGTCACCCAGACGCACAGGCTGTGTGGGATCGGGCCGCACCACGATATTGCGTATATCTTCCAGTTTGGTGATCGCGCCTTCCGTACGCACCACCAACACTTCTTCACCATCGTTGAGACGGCCCGCACCGTCGTTGCGGTTGTTCATCTCCAGCGCATCGCGCAGCCGGGTCAGACTGATGCCGCGCGCGGTCATGCGGGCATTGTCCGGCACCACTTCGAAGGTGCGCACCAGACCACCCAGTGAATTGACATCCGCCACGCCGGGCACCGTGCGCAAAGCGGGCCGGATCACCCAGTCAAGCAAATCCCGACGTGCACGCAGATCCAGATCGCCGCCATCCACAGAGAACATGAACATCTCTCCCAGAGGCGTTGTCAGAGGGGCGATACCGCCCTGAATATCGGCAGGCAGATCATCCCAGATGCCGGACAGACGCTCCGATACCTGCTGGCGCGCCCAGTAGACGTCCGTGCCTTCCTCGAAGTCCACGGTAATATCAGCCAGCGCATACTTGGTGATGGAACGCAGCATGTTCATGTTGGGAATGCCCAGCATTTCCACTTCCACGGGAGCGGTGATACGTGACTCCACTTCTTCCGGCGTCATGCCCGGCGCCTTGATGATCACCTTCACCTGGGTGGTGGAAACATCGGGAAAGGCATCGATGGGCGTCTTCTGGAAGGCCACCCAGCCACCACCGGCCAGGAGCACCACGACCAGCAGCATGAGCAGGCGCTGGGTGAGCGCAAACTGTATAAGGCGCGCCAGCATCAGCCTTCCCCTTCCAGCCAGGCTGCCTTGAGGGCGGCAGTGCCGCTCACGGCTACATTGTCACCTGCTTTGAGATTTCCCTTGATGATGAGTGCATCGGCTTCTTCAGCGCTGATGGAAACTTCCACGGGCTGGAAGCCTGCACTTCGACCCACCATCACCCAGGTCTTGCCATTCACACGCAACAATGCCTGCCGGGGCACACGCCAGGCCTTCTTGTCGCCCGCCTGGGCAAGCTGGGCCTCGACGAACTGTCCGGGTCGCAGGACGCTCCCGGCGTTGGGAATTTCCGCACGCACCAGCACGCCCTGGTCTTCACCATGGATCATGCTGCCGATGGTGATGACCTTCCCTTCAACAGAGAATTTCGGCACTCTGACTGCCGTGCCAACGGCGATATCACGCAGCTGTTCCAGGGGAACCTGTATCTCCAGCCACAGGGGATCGAGCCATCCGATACGGTAGATGGGGCTGGCCATTTCCACCCGCTGTCCGGGCATGGCCAGCTGCGCCAGGATCACGCCATCCAGAGGGGAACGCACCACAAGATTGGCGGAAAGCTTGTGTTTCTTTTCCAGCTCGTCGATGGCGGGCTGCCCCATCCCCGCCAGGAGGAGCGCCTGCTGGCGCTGGTCCACTTCGGTACGCGCCTGCATGTAGCGGGCACGGGTTTCCAGAAAGCGCCGATCGGCGATGATGCCTTCCGCCTTCAACTGCTTGTCCCGGTTCAGTTCGGCGCGGGACAAGCCCAGGCGGCTGCGCGCTTCCAGGTACAGTCGCTGTTCTTCCACCAGCTTCGGGCTCTGGATCACGGCAAGGACCTGGCCCTTGTGTACCGGCTCGCCTTCGGCGACTTTCAGTACACTGAGCAGTCCTTCCTGAGGTGCACTGACCACCATGAGCTGGGCATTGGGCACTCTGACCTTTGCAGGATAGGTACTGCCCCAGGCCCGGGTAACAGGTTCCACGGCAATAGTGCTTATACCCAGCGCCTGCTGTTGTGCAGGTTCGATTGTCACCAGTGGTGCGGCATGGAGACTGGCTGTAAACAGCAGGGCCATGCCCAGCAAAGTCTTTTTCATTGTGGGATCACTCCGGATAGATGATTCTGTTGCGCCATGGCAAATTGTTTTTCCAGCTTGCGTATCTGCAGATCTTTTTCTGCCCGTACTGCCTGCTGCTGCGCCAGCAACAACTGGTAGAGATCCATCTCCCCCAGCTCGAAAGCGCGACGGGCCAGTTTCAGGCGCGCATGGGAAAATTCATTTTTCTTTTCTGCCAACACCAGCAACTGCGTCGCTTTCGCCACATTTTGCGCCGCATTGCCAATCTTCAGTTCGAGTTCACGCTTCAGCAGGGCTGCCTCGGCTTCCACGCCGGTCAGCTCTGCTTCAGCTTCAGCAATCGCCGGTGCTGCGTGGGAACCTGTGCCGAAAGGGATGCTCAATTCGATACCCAGAGAATCTGTGTATTCCTCGCCCCGCATGCCCCGGTCACGCTTGGCATAGAGAGATTCCACTGGCGCAGCCCGGCGCTGCAGGCGGGTATCATTGACCTTCGCCAGTGCTGTACCGGTTTGTGCCAGCGCCGATCGCAGCTGGGGATGTTGTGCAAGATCCGGCGGATTTCCGCTCCTGTTGAACTGCTCGAGATCATCCGGCAGTTCATGCACTCCGGTGTAGTTGAACCAGGCCAGCCTGGCCTGCTGCTGACCGCTGACTGCTTCCTGATAAACCGCTTCGGTCTCCACCACATCCTGCTGCGCAAGCAGCAGATCGTTGCGCGTCAGCTCCCCTGCCCTGAAGCGATGCGCGATATCCTTTTCCAGCGCACGGGCAGCCGCCCATTGCTTCAGCGCCTGCTTTACCTCTGCCCCGGCGATACGCAACCGCCAGGCACGATCCAACACTTCCCCGGCCACTTCCCAGGTGAGGCGCTGCAACGCCATGTCTGCCTGACTGCCCAGATTGTCTGCAATGGCGCGGCGCGCATTCCGTTGCCCGGGAAGCCATACCGGCACTGAAACACCCGCGACATATTCTTCGTAACCGAAATCACTGCCCATGGGATCACCCGCCACGGACAGACCGGCCTACGGGTCTCCGCTGAACAGGCTGTCCGACTGCAGCCTGTAACCGGCTTCCACTTTGCGCAGGGCCTGGTGCCGGGAGTACTGCGGGTTGCGCTCGACGGAAACCTGCACGGTTTCTGCCAGGCTGCCAGCCTGGGTTGCCGGTGCCAGGCACAGCAACAGCAAGGCAATTTGTATAGAATGTCTCGTGTTTCCAGTGTTCATCAATGGTCTCGATTTCAAGGCGGCTTCGGACGATAACGGCGCAGTTTACCGATGCTTCCTGAAACCAAGCTGAAAACGGAAGAAAGCTGACGATTCAGCTTCGGTTCAGTTCCGCCTGATAGGCTGCAATGCATGCGTTATATTGTTTCCGGAATCCTGTTGCTCGGGCTGTTGGCCCTGTGGATGGCCAACAGGCAATGGCACGATTACGAGAAAGAAGGAAAGCCGGCCTCACCGATGGCCGTACGCCCCTTGGAAAAAAAGGATAAGGACCCCCTGCCCCTGCAAACCATCATCGGGCGGCTGCAATTGCCCAAAGGCACCCGCATTCTCGAGATCGAGCGTGAACACCGCAGTCACATCATGCACTATGAGTTTGAACTGGTGACGGCTGAAGGCAGATTCTACGAACTGCACGTCGATCCCTATACCGCGGAAATCGTTGAACGGGAGAAAGAAGATTGAGGCTGTTGCTGGCCGAAGATGATGCCACTCTGGTCGCGGACCTGGCGCCGGAACTGCGCCAGTCAGGTTATGCCGTGGACCACGCCGCAGATGGCCGCGAAGCCCTGTTTCTGGGTGAAACGGAACATTACGATCTGATCATACTGGATCTGGGGCTCCCGCTCGTGAACGGACTGGACGTATTGGCTCAATGGCGGGAACAGGACCTGAAAATGCCCGTGCTCATTCTCACTGCGCGGGACAGCTGGCGGGAAAAGGTGGATGGCCTGAAAGCCGGCGCTGATGATTACCTCACCAAGCCTTTCCACTTCGAAGAACTGCTGGCCAGGCTGCAAGCCTTGCTGCGCCGCAGTCACGACAGGCTGACGACACAACTGCATTCCGACGGTCTGAGCCTGGACGAAGAGCACCAGCAGATCATCCTGGATGATGGCTCTTCCCTGCCTCTGACTGGAACGGAATTCAGGCTGCTGCGCTATTTCATGATGAATCCCGACAAACCGCTTTCCAAGACACGGCTTACAGAACACGTCTACGAGCAGGACTTTGACCGCGACAGCAACCTCATCGAGGTCTACGTCCGCCGCCTGCGGGAAAAAATCGGTAAGGAACGTATCGAAACCCGGCGAGGACAGGGCTATGTCTTCAAGGGCTGATAACCGCGGTTCCCTGGAAAACGCCCTTAGCTGGACCATGGGCAGCCTGCTGCTGGTGGTGCTCCTGATGCTGCTGGGAATCGCTGCCTGGATCGGGCGGGAGAGCGCCATACAGTTTGCCCTGTCCCGTCTCCATCACGATGCTGAAGCCATCCTCAGCAGTATGGACATGACACAGCACAAAGTGGTCCGGTCACTGCCACCCATCTATACCCAGCCCCTGTCGGGTCACTATTACATGGTGCAGTTCGGCGACGGCAAACGGCTGGTCTCGCGCTCCCTCTGGGACCAGCAACTGGTGACTCCGGACAAACCTCCCGCGCAACCCCGTTACTGGCTGGCACCCGGCCCCCAGGGACAGCATCTGCTCATCTGGCAGGCCAACTACGAAAAGGAAGGGCAAAAGTTTTCCATCGCCATTGCGGAAGATGTCGCACCCCTGCTTACTGCCATCTGGCACTTTCTATGGATAGGCGTCGCAGCTTCACTGGCGGCCGTGCTGCTCATATTGCTGCTTCAGCGCCTGGCCATCCGGCGCTCCTTCACCCGCCTCGACACCATCCGGCAGGATGTCAGGGCAGTGCGCCAGGGACTGCGCACCCAGATCAGCGATGATGTACCCGCGGAAGTCCGCCCCCTGGTGCAGGAGTTCAACCAGTTGCTCCAGGCCTGGAAACAACACCAGGAGCGCTCGAGAAATGCTGTCGGAAATCTCGCCCATGCCCTCAAGGCGCCGCTCAACCTGATTTATCGTCATGGTGAAAAGCAGGGTGAAACCGTACTGACCGAACAGGCGCAGCAGATGCAACAGCTGATTGAAAGGGAACTGAAGCGCGCCAGGATCACGGGGCGTGCCGCCATCGGGCAGCATTTCTGCCCGGAACAGGATCTCCATGACCTCGCAGAAACCGTAAAGGCGCTTCACCACCGAAAACCCTTACAGATAGACCTGGACATCGATGCACCACAATGTATTGCCCTCGACCAGAACGACATGCTGGAGCTTGCGGGCAATCTCCTGGACAACGCAGCAAAATGGGCGCAGCACAGGATAAGGCTGCAACTCAAAACCAACAGCGAGCTGTTCCTCTCACTGGAAGACGATGGTCCAGGTATTGATCCCGAACTGCGCGAAGCACTGCTGGCACGCGGTCAACGCCTGGATGAAAACCAGCCGGGTCACGGACTGGGACTGGCTATCGTGAACGATATCACCGGGCTTTACGGCGGAACCATGCAACTGGACGAATCATCCGATTTCAAGGGATTGCGGGTCACCATCATCCTGCCACTGTCCTGACGATAGCTGAAAACAAATCTTAGATTACCGGAAAAATGGAAATCCCTATCGAGAATCGCTGTTGGCGTTATCCGGCTTTGGGAGAAAACACCCGCTTGATCATCCCTGCTCTGCTATGCCATCCTTTTTTCAAGGAGTATCACATCCCTTCAATCAGCCCTGTTGCACGGGTCACTCTGGAATTGACATGAAACCGATCATCCTTCTTGCCATCTGCGGAACAGCATCCATTGCTTTTGCTGCTCAGGCAGCTGTGTACAAGCGTGTCTTCGGCCTCGTGATAGATTTTGGGACATCCCAGTCCCCAAAATCGACTCGGCCTTTGACAACC
>NZ_JBHNMF010000102.1:0-8707 GCF_048562965.1 Thiolapillus sp.
ATCCCCAATCCCAGTAGCAGTATCTCGTTGCCGTCCACGTCTTTTCCTCATGCCAGTATTTGGCGCTATACTGGCACAGGTTTTTGGAGGAATTCCACTTAAAACGTCGAGGAACCAAAGAAAATCTATGATCTATCGGGACTTGACAGATGTGCCGTCTCAGGAGGTCATCACCAAGGACAACGCCATGGTGCGTGTCGATGGCGTGATCTTCTATCAGGTGCTTGATGCCGCCAAGGCTTCCTACGAGGTGAACGATCTGGTGCGTGCCATTCTCAACCTGACCATGACAATATCCGTACGGTGATGGGTTCCATGGATCTGGACGAACTGCTGTCCAACCGCGACAAGATCAACGCCCAGTTGCTGCATGTGGTGGACGACGCTACCACTCCCTGGGGAGTGAAGGCCACCCGCATCGAGATCAAGGATATCGCTCCTCCACGAGATCTGGTGGATGCCATGGCGCGGCAGATGAAAGCCGAGCGGGAGAAACGCGCACAGATACTGGAAGCCGAAGGTCTGAGGCAGTCCCAGATTCTCAAGGCAGAAGGTGAGAAGCGCAGTGCGATACTCACGGCCGAGGGAGAGAAGGAAGCGGCTTTTCGTGAAGCAGAGGCGCGTGAACGTCTGGCGGAAGCAGAAGTGCGGGCCACTGCCATGGTGTCCGAGGCGATCAGCAAGGGCGACATCAATGCCATCAATTATTTCATCGCCCAGAAATACACCGACGCGCTGCAGAATATCGCGTCAGCCCCGAATGAAAAACTGGTGCTCATGCCGCTGGAGGCATCCAATCTCATCGGCAGTCTGGCGGGAATCGCCGAGGTTGCCAGGACAGCCATGAAGAAAGGTGATGTCCGATGATGGGGCTGCTTGGAGAACTGCAACCCTGGCACTGGGCGGTGCTGGGTATCGTGTTGCTGATTCTGGAGGTTTTTGCCCCTGGTGTTTTCTTCATGTGGATGGGCATTGCCGCAGGCATTGTTGCCTTGTTCAGCTGGCTGATCGGCGATATGAGCTGGCAGGCGCAGGTGTTGGCGTTCGCTGGGCTGTCTCTGGTCAGCGTGGTGCTGGGACGGTGGTGGCTGAGCCACCACGGCATGGCGACAGAGGAGCCTACGCTGAACCGCCGGGGTGAGCAGTATATCGGCCGCGCATTCAATCTCGATGAGCCCATCGTCAACAGCGTGGGCAAGATCCGGGTGGATGATACAACCTGGAAGATTAGCGGTCCGGACTGCCCGGAAGGCAGCCGTGTTACGGTGATTGGCGTGGATGGCGTAGTGCTGCTGGTGAAGTGCGAATAATCAGACCGCTTCCAGCGTGAATTCCGGCGGGTTGTGTAAATAGCGTTTGACCGTGCACAGATCTACGGCCTTGAGAATGCTGCTACGGTATTTGTCAGGGAAGTCTTTGGGCAGGGTCAGGCGATAGTGTACCCGGGCGCTGAACGGTGGTTTGTCATCGCGCTCCCAGTCCATGTCCAGTGACAGGCCATCGGTGGGAAGATTGCGTGACTGACAAAAGTTCAGGGCGTAGATGCCGGCGCAGCTGGCCAGGGATGACAGGAAAAGATCGAAGGGTTCCGGTGCCGATGCTTCGCCGCCGGCCTTGACGCATTGGTCTGTCTGAACATGAAAATCGCCTGCTGTCACGTCCACTTTCTTGCCGCCGGGAAAACTCACTTTCAAGGTTTGTTTCATGAGGTCTACTGCATGGTGAAAACGATAGGATGTATTTTGCCCCAACCCTGTAGCCAGGGACATTGACCGATGGCAAAGCTGTCAGAAAATATCCTGGGCGGCTGTGCCCGTGCGGCGCCAAAGCAGTGGTTGGTGCTGATGCTGCTGTTGTTGGTGGCATTGCTGCCCGCGTATCTGCTGCACTTCACCATGCCGAAAGAGGGATGGGTGCTGGACTTCTGGTGGGCGGTCAGTTTCTCCGCTAGCAAATACGGACTGGCATGGGTGGGGCTGCTGATGGCGCTGCTGGTACAACCATCCTGGAAAAGAATTCCTCTGCTGTTGTTGCCCATACTCCTGTTTATCGGTGGTGCTGCCTGGATGAACATCTGCTCAAGCCGGCAATAGCCGAGCCACGCCCCAGCATCGGTTATCTGGCGGATGCCGCCAATGGTGGAGTTTTGGAGCAAGGCGTACAGGCTTTCTACCGTATGCCGGACAAGGCTTCCCGCAGTGCTTACCTGGAAAAGCGCCTGGAGGCTTCTTCCGGTCTGCAGATGCCCGAGCTGTTGCGTGAACACTGGGTCGAAGAGACGGGTTACTCCTTTCCGTCAGGTCACGCCTTCGCAGCCTCTGCGCTGGCCGGTTGGTTCATGTTCATGATTCTCTGTGCCGGCAGGCGCCACTGGCTGCTGCCGGTATTCTGGGGTTGGGTGGTCGCAGTGTGCTATTCGCGGGTCTTGCTGGGGGTGCACCGGCCGCAGGACGTGATGGCCGGCACGGTGGAGGGAATGGCACTTGTGGCAGTGGCTGTCCTTGCTAGTTCCGGTATCCTGGGCTGGAGGAAAAAGCAGAATCAGGAGCCGCTGTAAACGAACCCCTAAACCCGACAGGCACCTAGGTTTTCTCCGCCATGGCAACGGTATAACTCTTTCCCTGCTTGATCTTTCTGTGATTGCCGAACACTTCCTTGAAGCTGCGGGCGATGAACTGGCGTAGCCCGGTGATGACGACCACGTAGAAGCGCCCGCCCGGTTCCAGCCTGTCCTTGATGTCGTTGAAGAACAGGTAGTAATGCTCCTTGCCGGTCTTGGCGGGCAGGTTGGTGACCGCGAGTGTGAAGGTCCGGTCGCCAGGTACCTGATCCAGGCCGTTACTCAGCAGCACTTCCACGTTGTCGATACCATTGAGGGCGGCATTCTTTTGCGCATAGTCTACAGCCACGAAATCCTTGTCCACCAGGGTGCAGTGTCCCTGGGGGGCGCTTCTGGCGATGGGTAGTCCCAGGGGGCCATAGCCGCAGCCCAGGTCGATGGCTCGCTCATCGGGTTTTACTTCCAGATGCTTCAGCAGCAGATGCGTGCCGGCATCGATGGCCTTGGGAGAGAACAGCCCCCAGGTGGTGTGGAAGGTCATGGGGTGTCCCAGCAGTTCATCGTGGATGACGAGATCCTTCCTCAGTTCATTCAGGTTCAGTGTCTTGTTGTTCATGCGTGATTTCCACAGACGGGGCAATGCGGGTCTGCTTTCAGTGTCAGTGTGCGCAGCTGCATTTCCAGTGCATCCACCAGCAGCAGTTTTCCACTGAGCGTTTCGCCGGCGCCGGTGATGAGCTTGATGGCTTCAGTGGCCTGCAGGCTGCCGATGATGCCTGCGACAGGTGCGAGGATGCCGTTTGCGCTGCAGCTGCTGTCGAGTTCGCCGCTGTCGCCGTACAGGCAGTGATAACAGGGTGCGCCTGGCCGGTCATTGAATACGGAAACCTGACCTTCCCAGCGAATCGCCGAACCGGATACCAGAGGGGTTTTATGCCGAACGCTGGCGCGGTTGATGGCGAAGCGGCTGCCGAAGTTGTCGGTGCAGTCGATGACCAGGTCGCAATGCTTTACTGTTTCCTCAAGGGTCGCATCGTCCATCTGTGCCGCTATCAGCTGTACATCGCAGTCGGGGTTGAGCTGTTGCAGCATGTCCCTGGCGGATTCGGTCTTGGGGCAGCCGATATGATCCCGGGTGTGGATGATCTGGCGCTGCAGGTTGCTCAGGTCCACTTCGTCATAGTCGGCCAGGACGAGACTGCCCACCCCCGCAACGGCGAGATACATGGCCACGGGCGAGCCCAGTCCGCCCAGCCCGACGATGAGCACGCGGGCATCGAGCAGCTTCTGCTGTCCCTGCACGTCGATGTGCGGGAGCATTATCTGGCGGCTGTACTGCAGGAGTTGCTCGTCGTTCATGGTGAGCGAGAATAGCACCCGAAGGTGATTCTGTCGCGGCGTTCCAGGTCCTGCCGGGTTTCGACGGCTTCGAAGCCGGCAGCCCCGAACAGTCGTCTGACCGCTGCACCCTGGTCCATGCCATGTTCCACCATGAGCCAGCCGCCTGGATGCAAGAAACCGGGTGCTCCGGCGACGATGATGCGCAGGTCATTCAGGCCGTCGGGCCCGGCTGTGAGGGCGGCAGCCGGTTCGTGAGGCAGGCCGTCTTCCAGCAGGTGGGGATCGCCTTCGGCAACGTAGGGGGGATTGCTGATGATGAGCTGATAGGGCTGGTTCCTGTGCAGGAACTCGAACCAGTGGCTGCGCAGGAGGCGGATATTGGTTGCCTGCAGGCATTTGGCATTCCGGGCAGCCATTTCGAGGGCTTCCTCACTGATATCCGTGGCGGTGATGTGCCAGTGGGGGCGTTCACTGGCCAGCGCCAGGGCGATGGCGCCGCTGCCCGTGCCCAGGTCGAGCACCCTGGCCTGTTGCAGCGGCAGGCCGAGGGCGGCTTCCACCAGCAGTTCGGTTTCCGGCCGGGGGATGAGGGTGGCGGGTGTTACAAGCAGGTCGAGAGACCAGAATTCCCGGTGGCCGGTCAAATAGGCCAGGGGTTCGCCATCGAGCCTGCGCTGCAGCAGGCTTTCATACTGCGCAAGCGCCCTGTCATCGAGCCGGTATTCGGGCCAGGCGTAGAGCCAGCTGCGGTCCTTGCGCAGGACATGGGCGAGGATCAGGGGAGCGTCTGCTGCGACTTCCTGGTTCAGCGCGGCAGCAGCGGCAAGGAGTTCGCCAACCTTGTTCACGCGGTGGACAGTTCGGCCAGCTGTTCTGCCTGGTATTCCTGCATGAGCGGATCGATGACCTGGTCCAGGGCGCCGGCCATGATCTCGTCCAGCTTGTACAGGGTGAGGTTGATGCGGTGATCGGTAACCCGGTTCTGCGGGAAGTTGTAGGTGCGGATGCGCTCGGAGCGGTCACCGCTGCCCACCTGCAGTTTGCGGTTGGCGGCCATGGCCTGGTTCTGCTGTTCCTGGGCGGAGGAGAGCAGCCTGGCCTGGAGGAGGGAGAGGGCGCGGGCCTTGTTCTTGTGCTGGGAACGTTCGTCCTGGCATTCGACCACTAGCCCTGAGGGCAGGTGGGTGATGCGCACGGCCGAATCGGTCTTGTTCACATGCTGGCCGCCGGCGCCGGAAGCGCGGTAGGTGTCGATGCGCAGGTCGTTGTTGTCGATATGAATGTTATCGATGTCGTCCGCTTCGGGCAGGATGGCCACGGTGCAGGCAGACGTGTGGATGCGTCCCTGGGATTCGGTTTCCGGCACCCGCTGTACCCGATGGGCGCCGGATTCGAACTTCAGGCGGGAATACACGCCCTGACCGGTGATGCGCACCACCACTTCCTTGTAGCCGCCGTGTTCGCCGGGGCTTTCGCTGATCATCTCGGTACGCCAGCCCTGGTTTTCCGCGTAGCGCAGATAGGCCTTGAGCAGATCGCCGGCGAACAGGGCAGCTTCGGCGCCGCCGGTGCCTGCGCGGATCTCAAGGAAGATATTGCGTTCGTCGTTGGGATCCTTGGGAAGCAGCAGCGTTTGCAGTTCAGGCTCAAGTGTCTGCTGCTGCTGACGTGCTTCTTCGAGGTATTCCTGTGCCAGATCCGCCATCTCGGGATCGTTGAGCATTTCGCTGGCGTTGCTGATCTCTTCTTCCGTGTCCAGGTAGCGCTGGTAACAGCCAACCACGGGTTCGAGCTGGGCATACTCCTGGCTGAGGTTGCGGAAGCGGTTCTGGTCGTTCTGTACGTCCGGGTCCGAGAGCAGACCGGTGATTTCCTCGAAGCGATCCCGGATCTGTTCGAGTTTGCTGCGGATGCTTTCTTTCATTTATCGAGCTGGAACAGGGTGCTGGCTGCGTCCAGCAGTTCCCTATGCCCGCAGGAACCGGCTTCCCGAAGCTGGGAGCTGGGCGTGTGCAGCAGTTTATTGGTAAGGGTATTGGCGAGAAATTCCAGTGTCTGTTCGGGTGAGTTGCCCTTTTCCAGCATGCGAAGGGCTTTTTCCAGGGTTTCCTGCTTGATCTTGTTCGCCTGGCCCCGGTAGTTCTGGATCATTTCCACCGCATCCAGAGAGCGCAGCCAGCCCATGAACTCTGTGGTCTTCAGTTCGATGATCTCGGCGGCCTGTTCGGCGGCTTGTTGGCGGGACTTGAGATTCTCCTGTATCACCTCTTCCAGGTCGTCTACCGTATAGAGGTAGACATCGCGCAGGGATTTCACCTCGGCTTCGATGTCCCTGGGTACGGCGATATCCACCATGAACATGGGCTGATGGCGCCGCTGTTTGAGGGCGCTTTCAACCGCGCCCTTTCCCAGTATGGGTACCGGGCTGGCGGTGGAGGAAATGACGATGTCCGCTTCGGGCAGGTGGGTGGAAATTTCAGTGAGACTGATGGCATAGCCGCCGAACTGTTCCGCCAGTTCATGGGCCTTGGCGACGGTACGGTTGGCGACGATGATCTGGCCGATATTCTGCTGCTGCAGGTGGCGGGCAGTCAGTTCGATGGTCTCGCCTGCGCCGATGAGCATGGCGGTCTGCTCGGACAGGTCGGAAAAGATCTGCTTGGAAAGGCTCACCGCGGCGAAAGCGACAGAGACGGGACTGTCGCCGACGGCAGTATCTGTGCGTACCTGCTTGGCGGCGGAAAAGCTGTGCTGGAACAGTCGTCCCAGTATCTTCCCTACGGTGCCCGTGTCAGATGCCGTCTGCCAGGCGGATTTCACCTGGCCGAGGATCTGGGGTTCGCCCAGTACCAGGGAATTGAGGCCGCTGGCGACACGCAGCAGATGGTCGACGGCCCTGTGTTCCTGGTGCAGATAAAGGTAAGGCGACAGGTCACTGGTGTTCAGCCCGTGAAAGCGGGCCAGCCAGCCCTGCAGCTGATCCGGTTCCAGGTCGCAGCCGTAGCAGTAGACTTCCGTACGGTTGCAGGTTGACAGGATGATGGCTTCGTTGGCGCCTTCTGTTTCCGTGAGCGTGCGCAATGCCCCAACGATGATATCCGGCCCGAACGTGACGCGTTCCCGGATGTCCACCGGTGCGGTCGTGTGATTGAGGCCTAGAACCAGAAGCGTCATGTTTTTCCGCGGAGCACCCGCCAAGTGATGAAAACAATGAGAAATTTTCGGCTATCAGCGGGTTGAATGCAAGGATGGCGTGCGTTTAACCGCATGTGTTTCGTTTTCAAATATTACTATTTCCGTATATCAGCATGTTCTTGCCTATCACAAATCAAATCTGATTGCATTGAAAACAGTGGTAATTCATGTCTATTTGTTTAATAATCGACACTCGAGACTTGGACGGTCGCAATAAGATTCCCAACGAAGGGGGAGCGGAACAGCGGAACAGGGGATTTTCTCCGCTTTGTTACACAGGTAGTGTGCCTAAAATAGATATCCGACAATGTAGCGGGTAGTGGTTCAGTACCATGGGAGGAGAAATGATAAAAACGCGACTGATGGCCGCTGTTTTGCTGTTGTCGACCGGTATGGCGGGGCTTTGTGCCACTGCTGCTGCCGGTGTGACACCGCAGTTGCCTTATCCCAAAAGTCAGCCTTCCGCGCTGGAGATCATGCAGCAGGTCTATTTCGTCAATCATTTTTACGCGCTGAAGAACTTTGCGATCACCAAGGTGAAGCGCAAGATCACGGTACTCGTGAGCCGGGCAAAGGGAAAGCGCCCCACGACCAACACACTCGAACGTTACCTGAACAACGATTACGAAAATGATCCGGTCGTCAGAGCCAAGGATCTGGCCATTTTTCGTTCCGGCAAGCTGCGGGGTACCGGTCTGCTGATCACGGATTATGACGATGACTCGAAAGGCCAGTCCTACATGATCTGGTTGCCGGCATTGCACAAGGTGCGTCGTTTTGCGCAGCCGGCACAGGATGATTCCTGGGGGGGGGCTGGATTTCACCTTCGGAGATGTGGTGTTGCGCAAACCCGAAAACGAAACACACGAATTCCTGGGAAAGGAAGTGTTCAGGACCTGCCTGAAAGGTATGGATATTCCCAAGAAACACCGCAACCGTTATACGCGGCATCTGGCGAAAGAGTCTTGTGCTTCAAAGGGAAAAGAAGTATATTAAAGTGAAAAGCACCACCAAGTTCGAGAACTGGTGGTACGACTATCGCATCAACTATGTGGATACCACGACGTTTGCCGATTACCGTACAGAATATTATAAGAACGGAAAAAAAATAAAATTTATCGACAGAGACTGGAACAGTCTCGGGCTGGAAGATCCCCGCGCTCTGGCTTGGGGTTACTGGTATGGAAAAAACTTTCTTACCGGTCATGAGAGTTGGGCTGTCATTCCAAAGGAAGTCGTTAAATACAACGCCAATTTCAAGCCCTCTTTGTGGTCTGAGCGCACCTTGCGCAAGATCAAGCGTTGATTGTTCGCAGTTTGTCGAAGTCAGTTTGTGTTTCGCATTCATCGCAATGCAGACTGAATTCGACAGACATGCGAGACGAATGTTTTCCTGTTTATCGACCTATGGAGAAGGAAGCAGGAGAATTTAGTGTGACTTTAATCCTGGAGTTCACAGGTTCAGGGTTATTCTTGTAATTTAATCGTAGGAACTAGAGTTTAGAGTTTCAGAGGAGAAAAACCACTAAAAATCTCAAAAAATAGTTGACATAGCAAGGCGCGGCCTCTCAGAAGAGAAATCAACACAAACTTCTGGAGGCCGCTATGGAC
>NZ_JBHNMF010000103.1:0-8699 GCF_048562965.1 Thiolapillus sp.
TAATTTTATATTATGTGGTATAAGGGGCATTCATCCAGTTCTGTATTATTTATAACGCTTGATTCATGTCGGTATGATACTTTTGTTCAAGCGGAGGTGCCAGCGATGAAGGCAGTGAGTATACTTTATCGCGCTATGGCGCCAGGAAATTTCACTTATTCTTCCCATATGGCCATGTTCATGGGGTTCACTCCTGGTGATGCCGCCTGCAGAGAAGTCGGTGTCAATCCCAAATATGGCAAGATCTTTCGCATGAGTCAGGGAGGAATTGCTGGACAGGGCAAGGAGCATTTTCTGTTGAGCGGAAGGAATATCATTGATGGTTTTGGGCGAATTGGATATAGAACTCTGGGGACGGGAGCCGTTGGCTGGTTCAATCCGGATACGGAAACCGCCGAAAACCTGATTGGTGATTTTCAGGAGTTCTATTATCCAGGTAACACTTGGTCATTGCAGCAGCAACTTGCTTGGTTGCAAGAGAGGCTAGATGTCAAGAATGAGGCCCCAGTGTTTGTCTTTTTGAATATTGGGGAAACTCATGTCCCATATTACTTCGACGGGGCTCCCTGGTCTTTCGAGCATAACCCCTGCGTTCCTTTTTGCGACAACAACGATGCACATGAGTCGCGTCGCAGGCAAGTGCTTGCGTTGGAATGGATAGATGAAAAACTTGCGCCACTGCTGAAAACCTTTTCGCGTTCAACCGTGCTTCTGTGCGCCGATCACGGTGACTGCTGGGGAGAAGATGGCCTCTGGGAGCATGGAATCTCCCATGAAAAGGTTCTGGAAGTGCCCCTGCTTTTCCGCTTGGGGAAAACCTGATGACTCCCCACTACTGGCAGCTAATTCTGTACAAGACCCGCGCTGATCTGAAAATGGAGGCCGCCCGGGGCTATATGGGCATGTTGTGGTGGGTGCTGGAGCCGGTGCTCTACATGGGGGCTTTCTACATTATCTTTGCCGTGGCGCTGCAGCGTGGCGGTGAAAACTTCGTGCCCTGGCTGCTCACCGGGCTGGTGGTGTGGAAGTGGTTCGATACCACGGTGCGCATGTCGCTGAATGTCATTACTGCAGGCAAGGGGCTGATGTCCCAGGTGTATCTGCCAAAGGTGTTTTTTCCCGCTGTCGTTATCCTGAAGAATTCTGTGAAGTTTCTGGTGACCCTGGTATTGCTGCTGCTGTTCCTGCTGGTGTACGGCATGCCCCTGGGCTGGTCCTGGCTGATGGTACCGGTACTGCTGCTGGTACAGCTGCTGCTGATCTGTGGTGTCACTTTTTCCGAATCCGCGCTGACGCCCCTGTATCCGGATCTCAAACTGCTGATGAATAATGTGCTCATGCTCATGTTCTTTCTGTCCGGTGTGTTTTTCGATACCAGCAGGCTGAAAGGCTGGCTGGCCGTGCTGCTGGACCTCAATCCCATGGTGCATATCATCCATGCCTGGCGGGATGTGCTGCTGTTCGGGCGGCTGCCGGACCTGGCCGCACTGGGACTGGTGATGCTGTTTTCCCTGGCCCTGTGCGGACTGGGGCTGTACCTGCTGCGGCGCTATGACCGCCTTTATCCGAGGCTGGCATGAACCCGGTGCTGATACTGGAAAACGTGGGCGTGGCCTATCGGCGTGGCCGCAGTCTGCGTGGCGGTGAACTGTACTGGGCCCTGAAGGATATTTCGCTGGAGCTGAAACACGGTGAAACCCTCGGCGTGATCGGCCGTAACGGCGTGGGCAAGACCACCTTGCTGAAGGTCATCGCCGGCATCATTGCGCCCGACCGGGGAGAAATCCGCAATGCGGGCGTCAGCGCATCCCTGCTGTCCCTGCAGGTGGGTTTCGTGCCTCTGCTCACGGGAAGGGAGAATGCCATTCTATCCGGCATGCTGCTGGGCGCGCCCAAATCCCGCATCGAGCAGAACATGGATGAACTGGTAGCCTTTGCCGAACTGGAAGACTTCATCGACGAGCCGGTGTCCAGCTACTCGGCAGGCATGCGGGCGCGCCTGGGGTTTTCTATCGCCATGCAGGCCGATCCGGATATCCTGCTGATCGACGAGGTGCTGGGGGTGGGCGATGCTGCCTTCAGGAAGAAATCCTCGGAAGAGATACAGCGCAGAATCCGGTCCAACCGCAGTGTGATCCTGGTATCTCACAATACTGCGATGATGGCCAGGCTCTGTGACCGGGTGGTATGGATCGAGCAGGGGGTGTCTCGCATGCAGGGTGAGGCGGGAGACGTACTGGCGGCTTACGAAGCTTCGATCTGAATATCCTGCATGGTGTTCAGGCAGGCTTCCCAGCCGCGTATGCCCTGGGCGTAACGTTTCCAGAGCGTGCGCGCCAGCGCCTTCTGTTCGTCTTCACCGCCGGGCACAGCCTGAAAACCGCGGGGAAGCGGGGCAGCCAGGCTTTGTTCTCCCGCCTCGATGATGCGTTGCAGATCCCGTTGCCAGAAGCCGGGCGCTTCATGGCTTTCGTCCAGCACCTTGGCCAGCCGGCTGATCTGAGTGGTGCGCAAACCCAGTGTCTGTTCCGCAATCTTTTCTTCCAGCGCCCTGTCGTCCAGCCGGCTCAGACCGGAAAAGAAACCGGCGCAACCGCGCAGACGATCGCTGGCTGATCCCGCTGGCGGGGTTGGGGTATCGAGCACCAGCGCGTCGGCAGAGAAATCCAGCAAACCATAGTTCTGGGGTTTGAGAGAAAGATCCTGTTCCCACTGGCGGTGTTCGGCTGGCAGGTGAGGCACCGCCCAGGGGTTGTCCAGGAACAGGGCATTGGGATGGAGATGGTGCAAAAGGACACCGAACAGCAGGTCTTCATTCCTGAGCAGCGGAAAAAACGGGGGTGTCAGCTGGGAACAGTCGATGCCGGTCAGGGGGGACATCAGTGAAAACTGGTTGCGAAAAGCGGGGCCGAAACCACCCATCCAGGTGCTGCGCGAACGGATGTGTCTGCGGTAGTCCTGCTCCGAGCTGAAGAGCTTGCTGCGGTACTTTGGTGGCAGCTGGTAGATCCAGATATTCGATGCCGTACCCGGATCGCCGGCGTAGCCACAGGCGGTCAGCAGAATTTTTGAATCCGGCTGCACCTGGGCAAAACCGGCGGGATAAAGATTGCGCAGGGCGCTTTGTGGCAGCGGGTCTTCCCCCAGCAGGGAAAGGGTCTCGCCGAGGCTGGCTCCCAGGGCTTGGCTGAAGCTGCCCGTGCTCGGGTCAGTGTTTTCCGGGTCCAGCAGCGTTTGCCACTCGTTGTCCGAAGCAAAGAAGTCCGCTACCCGCGATCGGGAAGTGATCTCCGGACCTGTTGGGTCTGTCGGGGGGCTGACCCGCTGAAAAAGAATGTCGTCATCCACCAGCACCAGCTTGCTGCCCTTTGCCAGCAGCAGTCCCCAGTTGCGCGTACGCCCATAGGAAGGTATGGCCGGGTTTTCCCCGTAGCGTCCCAGCAGAAATGCGATGCCTTCGGCATGTTCCGGCAGCCGTGACTGCAGCTGCTGCAGGACTCTTTCCTGTTCGTCGATCCCAAAATAATGCAGTTTTACCCCATGGGCTGCGGAGAAGTCCCGGCAGATGGCGCGGTTCTTTTCCCTCTTTTCCGCTTTCCGGGAGTCGTCGATCACGTAATAGCTGTTGGTTCCGAGGAAGCGGTGACTGGCCGCCATGCTTTCCAGCAGGCGGGCCAGGGCCTCACTGCGGTCACAGCTGAGAATGCAGTAGCACAATGCGGTTTCTGCCGGCTGAAAGCCTGAAACCGGTTTGATGCTTTGGGTCTTGGCGGATGCCGAGAGCATCAGTCCTGCCTGCCCGATGCTGTTCAGTACCTGCCGGATGTCGTCCGGTTCATCACGCAGTTCGGGGATTTCCCGGCCCAGGTGCTGTATGTGCCCGGAAAGGGTGCGGAACTCCCGGCACAGGCGCAGGGAATAGGCCACGTCATTGGTGACGGTGATCTGTTTTCCGCTGCTCCGGCTGCGCAGCAGCACGCGCTGGCCGGGCAGTGGAAATTCCATGCAGTCATCGAAAGCGATCAGGTCTTCTTCAGCCGGCGCAGCCGGGGCGGTCGCAAGGTTGTAACTGAAGGAAAAATTGTAGCTGCTGCCGTCATTCATGATTCATCTGACCGGGGAAAACACGTATCATCTAGGATATGTGCGAAGCTTACCTCATTCCGCTGAATTCTGCCTCGACGGCGACGGAGTCTGTCCGTGTCTGAGGAAAGGATACTGATCCTGGTGCTGGGTATGCACCGCAGCGGCACTTCGGTGCTCACGCGGGTGCTGAATCTTCTTGGCGCCGATGTGGGACAGGATCTTCTCGGTGCCCGGCAGGATATCAACGCGAGAGGTTTTTGGGAGCACAGGGAGCTGATCGCCATCAACGAAAAGCTGCTCTCCGCCCTGGACAGAAGCTGGTATGACTTCCGGCCCCTGCCGTCGGGGGTGTGGACAGGTGAGACCATCGCCGGGTTTCAGGATCAGGCTGTGTCTTTCCTGAATTCGGCATTTGCCGGGGCAGCAACCCTGGCCGTGATCAAGGATCCCCGCCTGTGCCTGCTGCTGCCCTTCTGGGAATCGGCCGCCAGGCAGGCGGGCTGGAAGCCGGTGGTGGTTCTGGCAACCCGCTCCCCTGCAGAAGTCGGCGCATCCCTGTGTCACCGTGACCCACTGACCCCGTCGAGTGCAGACCTGCTGTGGCTGCGTTATACCGGGGACAGTGAAAAGAGCAGCCGGGGCCTGCCACGTGTTTGTGTGGACTATGCCGGGTTGCTGGCAGACTGGAAAACCACTCTGGACAGGGTAGGCGCAGCATTGGGCATAAGCTGGCCAGTATCGACCGGAACCGCTTCGGAGGCCGTGTCGCAAGCCATCGACCCCGGCTTGCGCCATCAGCAGGAGGCGCCAGAGCGCCAGGGAAAGCTGGGTGAGCTGACCCGGCAGGCCTGGCAGCTGCTGCAAAGCGGAGATCCGGACAGGCAGGCGCTGGATGCTGTCTGGCAAACCTGTGACCGGCTGCTGGAAGACGGTGGCGAGCTGACAAATGCCCTGGCTGCCACCAACCGACGGCTGTTTGCCGTCAACAACGAATTGCAGGCGCTGGGTGAGGATCACCGCAAAGCGCTGGATGTGGTGGCTGAAAAGGATGAACAGATCGAAAAGCTTGCGGGTGAGCTGGAGCATGCCCATGCCGTGATCGATGAACGTGACGCGCAGATTGTCGGCCTGTCACGGGAGCTGGAATATGCCCGGTCGGTGGTGGAAGAACGTGACGCCCAGTTGCAAAAGCTGGCCGGCGAACTGGAACATGCTGTTTCCATCGTGGAAGAGCGCGATGCGCAGCTGAACCACACGGCGGTGAAAATCGTGCGCAAACTGTTTGCCGTGGACAGGCAATGACCCGCACGGTGGATGTAATCGTCCCGGTGTATGGCGGGAGGGAAGAACTGCGGCGCTGCCTGGAACCCGTAGTGGGCAGTCCCCAGCGCACGCCGTACCGGCTTGTCCTCATCAACGATGCTTCGCCCGACCCTCATATAGCGGATGATCTGAGGCGCTTTGCCGCCGGGCATGATCAGGTCGAGCTGCTGGAAAATGCACAGAACCTGGGCTTTGTCGCCACCGTCAACCGGGGCATGGCGCTCAGTGATGAAAACGACGTGGTACTGCTGAACAGTGATACAGAAGTGGCCAATGACTGGCTGGACCGGCTGGTCAGGGCGGCGGACAGCGACCCGAAGATAGGTACGCTGACGCCCTTTTCAAACAACGCCACCATCTGCAGTTTTCCCCGCTTCTGCCAGTCCAGCCCGCTGCCGCAGCCATGGGACGTGGCTTCCCTGGATGCCGTGTTTGCCAGGGTCAACAGCAGAGAGCTTGTCGATATTCCCACCGGCGTGGGGTTCTGCCAGTACATCCGGCGGGAATGCCTGAACCGTACCGGGCTGTTCGATATGGAACGTTTCGGACGCGGTTACGGTGAGGAAAACGATTTCTGCCGACGCGCCGCCAGGCTGGGATGGCGCAACGTGCTGTGCTGCGATGTGTTTGTCTTCCACGAAGGGGGTGTGAGCTTTTCCGATGAGCAGGCAGAGCGTGTCGCCCATGCCCAGGAAATACTGCAGCAGCTGCATCCGGACTACCACTCGCTGGTGGAGCAGCATATCCGGCAGAATCCCGCGCAGCTGCATCGCACCCGCGCGCTCATAGAAATGTACCGCAGCTCGCCGCGGCAGAAGGTGCTGCACCTGACCCATCACCTCGGCGGGGGCACCAAGAAGCATATTCATGAGCTGTCGGACTGGCTGGCTGCGGACATGGATGCACTGGTGATACGGCCTGTGGAAGGCGGAGGAGCGCGGCTGTCTTTCGGTGCCACGGACGAGGCGAGCGACCTTTTCTTTTCCCTGCCCGCTATGTATCCGCAGCTGCTGGAACTGTTGCGCAGGATGAATGTGAGTCACCTGCATTTCCATCACACCCTGGGGCTGGAAACCTGTCTGTGGGGGTTGCCCGACGACCTGCAGCTGCCTTTCGATGTCACGCTGCACGACTACTATTTCATCAATGCGCATCCCAGCCAGACGGATGCCAGGGGGCGCTATACGCAGGACCTGCAGGCACAGGCCAGCTCCTATCCCCTGTCGGTCAGTATCGATGAGTGGCAGGCCAATCAGCGGCGGTTGCTGGAGAAGGCGCAGCGGGTGATCGCGCCGTCTGCCTCGGTGGTGAAGGAGTTTGAGCGTCACTATCCCGGACTGAACTATCTGGTTGCCTGGCACCCCGACAGCGAGGCGCACATGCCCTGGCCGGCTGTGTACAACCGCTATGCGGAAGACCGTCCCCTGCGCGTGCTGGCGCTGGGTGCCCTGAGTCCGGAAAAGGGGCCGGACGTTCTCGAAGCCGTCGCTCTGGAGGCGCGCAGACAGGGCCTGCCCCTGGAATTCCACCTGCTGGGTTATGCCTATCGCCCACTGGCGGATGCCGTTGTCGAACACGGGGCCTACAGCGAGGCGGACCTGGAGCAGAATCTGCAGGCGATTCAGCCTGATCTGGTGTGGTTCACAGCCGTGTGGCCCGAAACCTACAGCTATACGCTGAGCGAAATGTTTCTCGCGGGCCTGCCTATGGTGGTGCCGGATATCGGTGCTTTTCCTGAGCGCGTGCTGAACCGGCCTCTGACCTGGGTGCAAGCGTGGGATCAGCCTGCCGGCCAGTGGCTGCAATGGTTTGTTTCGGCCAGGGACGAACTGGCAGGTGCCGGGACACAAAGCCATGCCTGGCAGGATCAGCCGGTACCGGGGGCGACAGAAAATTTCTACCGCAGGCAATATCTGGCCGACATCGAACCCCGGACCGCGCCAGAGGCGGCTCCTTTGGATGATCAGTGGCTGGAAAACCTGTTGCGGCAGTCCCGTAGTGCAGAAAGCGGTCAGGGACGCCGGAGCCGCAAGGAACAGCTGTTGCTGCACCTTCTCACGCTCAGGCAGGGGCGGGTAGGGCGTTTCGTGTCCCGCCTGGTGCCCGTGAATATACAGCGGAAGCTCAAGCGCCGTCTCTCCAGAAAACCGATTCACGAGCTCCAGCGCAAATAATCGGGTAGTTGAAAGCGGAGGCCTGGTCACAGGCGGTATGCCGGGCCGGGCCAGGTTGAATCTCGACCGGCAGGCTGCAAGTCGTTGAAAACAGAAGGAAGCGGACGGTCTCTTTTGGTTTTTATGCAGCATTCTCGAGCAAAGGGAAAAGTCTTCGGGATTTGAAGTAAGTCGCGTTTTGTCAAAGTGTTGCAACTTTTCCCATAAATCACGGTCACATGGGAAAGTTTCCTGAAAAACAGCATGAATCATGGCGAAAGGCTGGTGATGTCTGCTGAAACGAGAGAGTGCTCCATGACCCGACCGGACAACCATCCCCGCAGTATTCTTAAATCCTTTGTTCCCGCAGCCGCGGCTTTGCTGCTGTTTCCCGCCGGTGAAGCTGCTGTCGCCATGGATACGCAGGCAGCAGAAGCGGCAGGCACGCCTGTTGTCCTTCAGGATGAGCGTTTCAGCATCGACTGCACTGTGGCAGCCGTGCAAATGGGCGCGGATGGCTCGCTGGTGCTCGAAGAAAGCACCTGCAGCACTCTGGTGACGGCGGGTGAGACAGGCACCCTGAAGTTTTCTACCGGAGGTCAAACCACCCACAGCTGTACCTTTGAGGGTATGACCATGGATGCCCAGGGGCACATGACGGTCCGTACCACCGGCAGCTGTTTTGCCGACAGCGATCTGGATGAGATACCTGATTCCCTCGATCCGTTCAGCCAGGAAAAGGCGACGGCTGAGTGTCTTCTGCAGGGAGAGTCGCCGGATGAGTCGGTCAGCCTTTCGGCTGCGAACTACGGTGCAGACGCCACCTGTGCCCTGCCGGCGCCCAACCGCCTGGTTGCAGCGAATACAGCTGTGGGTGCCGTTGATGTGGCGGCCAATGTGGATTTCCGTGCAACGGACGGCATTGATGTACTGGGAGCCACTGTGGCTGGAGGCAGCGTTT
This sequence comes from Thiolapillus sp., assembly GCF_048562965.1. NCBI lineage: Bacteria > Pseudomonadati > Pseudomonadota > Gammaproteobacteria > Chromatiales > Sedimenticolaceae > Thiolapillus > Thiolapillus sp. Next base: position 8,524 of record NZ_JBHNMF010000103.1, read on the forward strand.
TCACGCTGGGAGGCGATGATCAGGGACGGCCGACGGTACGCATCTGGGGGCCGTTTTCCGTCAAAGCGGGCAGTGTCTTTGCTGTACATCCCTAGATTGTTACCGTCTATAAATAGCTATCTTTTTCGGGCAGCTCCAGATAATTAGCGCATGCCAATATACTGAATTAATTAATC
>NZ_JBHNMF010000104.1:0-6371 GCF_048562965.1 Thiolapillus sp.
TATTTGTATTCGTGATTGGATATAACCTCGCTCGACCTGAAGCAATGGAAAGAGGGGTATATACCCGCACGATGAAGAGACTGCTTATATTCGCAGTGATCGCCGCTGTGCCATATGTCAGCCTTGGCGGATTATGGGAGGGATGGTGGCCACTGAATATCTTATTCACGTTGCTTACAGCGACATGCGCCCTCTATTTGATCGAGTTGGGCACAGTACCGGCGCTTGTTGCAAGCGGTGTGGTAATCAGCATCGGCGGCGGTTTGGTCGAGTTCTGGTGGCCTGCGGTCATAGGCGCAATCGCGGTCTGGGCATATATCAAGAAGCCCTCGGTAATTGCGGCACTTATGGCACTGACCGCATGCGGATCACTCGTGCTGATCAACAAAAACGGGTGGGCACTGGGTGCGATTCCAGTTATAGCAGCGGCCTCGGTGGTGAAAATCCCCGTGCCTCGGGCTCGCTGGCTGTTCTACACATACTATCCATTGCATCTCGCAGTCATCTGGCTCATTAGAATACCCATGGCCCGTGCCGGTTATCTCTTTTTATAAAGATGGCAACCTATATTGCACAACTGATCGGTCCGGAAGGCATTCGACAAACCCTCGAATTCGAGGCCGCGAACGACTCAGCAGCAGCGCAGGCGGCAAATGATGGACTGGATCCACTGAACGGTCTCTGGGCATCGGTGCAGCGAAAACCGGACCCTCAACAGGATCTGGCCTTCGAGTACCCGGACATGAGATGATGCGTTCCCTGCCTACTCAACAAGCATGGGCCGCGGATTTTGCGGAAATCCGGGGCCAGCGGCCGGAATCCCGCTCGCTGGTCAGGCGCGATCAGGAACTGGGACAGGTTAACCGCGTCTGGCTGAACTCACCCAAAGATGTCCTGCCTGGGGAACAAAAGAGGGACAGATCTGTATGATTAAATTGGACAACGTTGTTGACAAACGCCGAAACTCTGCTGTGGTTTCACCTGTCGATTTCTCATGCTCCGGACGTGGCGGCAGTAAACCAAGGGTCGCTGGGTCTGAATGTTGGCCAGCTGTTGCCTGTGGGGAGCCGGCAATGCCATGAAGGCGTTGGCCCATGTAAAGCAGATGGAAGGGGGTGGATATACCGAACATCTTCTGGATAAACATCTTCTGAAGGTAGGAGATGGCGCGAAGCAGTTCGCTGCGATTGTTGGTAGCGGGAAATGGGCGGAGCTGGCAGGGCGGTGGCATGATCTTGGAAAATACTCCAGGGAGTTCCAAGGGTACATTCGCACAGCCAGTGGTTATGATCGTCAACAGGCACATGTGGAAGCTCTGCCTGGCCGGGTTGATCACTCCACCGCTGGCGCCATCCATGCCGTCAACACTCTGGGTCTGCCTGGCCGCGTCCTTGCTTACCTGATCGCCGGACATCACGCTGGTCTTCCGGATTGGGAGAAACTGGAAGAAGGCACCGGTGGTAGTCTGCGTGAGCGTCTGGAACGTAAAGACCTGCTGGAGAATGCGCTGGCGGCGGATATTTCCGATGCACTGCTCCATGCTGATACACCTTCATTGCAGATCCCGGGTGGACGTGGTGGCTTTGCACTTTGGGTGCGCATCCTGTTCTCTTGCCTGGTCGATGCCGATTTCCTGGACACCGAGGCCTTCATGGACGGTGAAAGGATGCGGCAGCGGGGCAGCTATACATCACTGGAGGCGTTGCGCCCCCGGCTCGAGCGGCATTTGGATGCGCTCACGCAAGTCGCGCCGGATACGCCTGTCAACCGGCTGCGTGCCGATATCCTGCGTCAGTGCCGGGGCAGCGCTGCAAAAGATCCTGGCTTTTTTTCGCTGACGGTACCCACCGGCGGCGGTAAGACACTCTCCGGCATGGCCTTTGCCATGGATCACGCCCTCATTCATGGCAAGCGGCGGATCATCCACGTCATCCCTTATACCAGTATCATTGAACAGACTGCCAATATCTTCCGCAAAATCTTCGATGAGGCCGTGATTGAGCACCACAGCAGCCTGGATCCGGATCAGGAAACTGCCCGCTCGCGGCTGGCGGTCGAGAACTGGGATGCGCCTGTGATTGTCACCACCAGCGTGCAGTTTTTCGAATCCCTGTTCGCAGCACGCACCAGCCGTTGCCGCAAGCTGCACAACCTTGTGGACAGCGTCGTGGTGCTGGATGAGGTGCAGCTGCTGCCACCGGCTTTCCTGCAACCGATTCTGGACACGCTGAATCTGCTGGTTGAACACTACGGTGTCACGGTGGTGCTCTCCACCGCCACCCAGCCTGTGCTGGAGACACGCCGAGACAGCTTCGGCAGGAACCAACTGCGTGGGCTGGACCATGTCCACGAGATCATTGCTGACCCCGATGTCCTGTATTCGGCGCTGGAACGGGTGCGGGTACATCTGCCTGACGACCTCAATGCCGGCACCGACTGGCAGACCATAGCCAACGAGGTCACCGGGCACGACAGCGTACTGGTCATCGTCAACACCCGCCGCCAGGCCCGTGAATTGCACGCGCTGTTGCCGCCGGGAACTATCCACCTCTCCGCACTGATGTGCGGCGAGCACCGCTCCGATGTTATCGCGGGCATCAAGCAGAAGCTGAACAACGGCGAGCCTATGCGCGTGGTCAGCACCCAGCTCGTCGAGGCCGGGGTCGATCTCGATTTCCCGGTGGTCTATCGCGCCCTGGCAGGACTGGATTCCATCGCCCAGGCCGCCGGTCGCTGCAACCGCGAGGGGCGGCTGGCAAGCGGCGAGGTGGTGGTTTTCGTGCCACCGGAACCTGCGCCGCCCGGTATGATGCGGCGTGCAGCCGCCAAGACTGTTTCGGTGCTCGCGGGAAACGGTGATGATCCGCTGGCCAGGAGCAACTTCAGCACCTTCTTCCGCCTGTTCTACGATGATACCGACTTGGACGAAAAGAAAATTAGCCACCTGCTCACCCCCGGCGATAATCTGGATGTGCAGTTCCGCACCGCTGCCAAACGCTTCCGCATCATCGACGATATCGGGCAGGCCGTGCTGGTGCGCTACCATGGTAAAGAGGATGACCGTAATATCGACAAGTGGCTGAACACTCTGCGTGCCGAAGGTCCCAGCCGCTGGCTGATGCGCAAGCTGCAACGCTACAGCGTCAACGTCTCGGACTGGCACTTCCAACAACTGGTGGAAGACAGCCAGATCGAGGAGATCCACCCCGGCATTTGGGCGCAGATGGCCGGCACGACGATCTACGACCCGGTATTGGGACTGGCGCTGGAGACCGATGCACCGTCAGCTTCGGATCTGGTGGTTTGAATAAGGAGATATTGGAAAAATGAAGACCTATTGCCTGGAAGTCCGTGGTGATTTTGCCTGCTTTACCCGTCCCGAGATGAAAGTGGAGCGTGTTTCCTACGATGTCATCACCCCTTCGGCTGCACGTGCCGTGTTCGACGCCATACTCTGGAAGCCCCCCATCCGTTGGCGGGTGACGCGCATTGAAGTGCTTGCGCCCATCCGCTGGATCAACCTGCGCCGCAACGAGCTGGGTGGCGTTGTTTCAAAACGGAATGTCAGGACTGCAATGAAAAATGGCAAGGGCCATCTGGGCGTGTACATCGAGGACGACCGCCAGCAACGCGCTGGCCTGTTCCTGCGCGATGTCCGCTACCGGCTGCATGCCCATTTCGAACTGCTCAACAAAAGTGAAGGCCCGGAGAAATACGCCGAGATGTTCCAGAGACGCGCCTGCAAAGGCCAGTGCTTCAGCCGGCCCTATTTGGGCTGCAGGGAGTTCAGCGCCGACTTCCGCCTGGTCGAGCCCGGCGCCTCGGAACCAGCTCCCATCGACGAAATCCGTGATCTTGGCTGGATGCTCTACGACCTGGATTACAGAAATCCCGATTCACCTTCGCCGCGTTTCTTCCAGGCACGCATGAAAAACGGTGTTATCGAAGTACCGAGCTGGGACAGTGAGGAGGTGCGCGGATGATCCTGCAGGCACTGTACGACTACTACCAGCGCAAGCAAGATGACACTGAGGATGCGTTGCCACCCTTTGGCTTTGAGTGGAAGGAAATCCCTTTCATTATCGAGATCGACGCCGACGGGCGCCTGGTGCAGATCGAGGATACCCGCAGCGGGGAGGGCAGAAAGAAACAGGCGCGCCCTTTCCTGGTGCCACAAGGGGTCAAGAAGACATCGGGCATCGCCAGCAACCTGCTCTGGGACAATGCCGAGTATGTGCAGGCCATCCCCCGTAAGGTGAAGAAGGGTCAGAAGAAACCCGACCCGGTCCGCGTCCTGCAACAGCATGAGGCCTTCATCGAACGCATCCGCTCGCTGCCGGAACCGGCGGCCAGCGATCCGGGCATCGTCGCGGTGCTGGCGTTTCTCGAAAACTTCTCCTGTCGCGAGCTGATGCGCCTGTCTGTCTGGAAGGAGTTGCGCGGCAATCCCAATCTCAGCTTTCGTCTTGCCGGCGAGAGTGAGCTGATCTGTCAGCATCCCGTTGTGAAAGACAGCATCGAACGGTTGGCGGAAAAAGTCGCTGACAGTAAGGACAAGGGTATCTGCCTGATTACAGGTGAAGAGCGAGGCATCAGCCGCCTGCATCCCGCCATCAAGGGCGTCTGGGGCGCGCAGAGCTCCGGCGCCAATATCGTTTCGGTAAACAACAAAATCTCGGGAAAGAACAATGCAGGCCCAACGCCGGCTTTTGCTTCGTACCGAAAGCACCAGGGCTTCAACTCACCGATTGGTGAGCGTCCCGTCTTCGCCTACACCACCGCGCTCAATCACCTGCTGCGCAAGGGTTCGCCCCAGCGCCTGCAAGTCGGCGACAGCTCTACTGTGTTCTGGGCGGAAAAGCGCACAGACATGGAAACCGATGTGGTCGATATCTTTGGCGAACTAAGAAAAGATGACCCGGACCGACAAACCCGGAAGGTTACCACCCTGTTCAAATCCATCCACCACGGGCGTTATGTGGGGGGCGATGCCGATACCCGTTTCTTTATCCTGGGCCTGGCACCCAACGCCGCCCGTATTGCTGTGCGTTTCTGGCAGGTAACCACGGTGGGTGAACTGGCCATCCACATCGTCCGGCACTTCGAGGACATCCGCATTGTCCACTGGGGCAAACAGGCGGGATACCTGCCGCTATTACTCCTGCTGGCGAGCACTGCTGTGCAGGGCAAGGAGAAAAACATCCCGCCGAATCTCGCTGGCGACACCCTGCGCGCCATTCTTGAGGGCTGCTCCTATCCCCGCACCCTGCTAACTGCCTCCGTGCAGCGCTGCCGCGCCGAGCGGGAAATTACCTATCCGCGTGCCGCGTTGATCAAAGGTTGTCTCAACCGCGCCACCCGATATTCGAACCCTGACCAAAAGGAGGAACTGACCGTGTCACTGGACCCCGACAATACCAACCCCGGCTATCGCCTGGGCCGGCTCTTCGCCGTGCTGGAGAAAATCCAGGAAGAAGCCAATCCCGGCATCAACGCCACCATCCGGGATCGCTACTATGGCTCTGCATCGAGCACGCCGGTGGCGGTCTTTCCCACCCTCATCAAACTCTCCAAGCATCATTTGAGTAAGCTGGAGAACAGGGGCAGGGAGGTCAATTTTGAACGCCTGCTGGGCGAGATCATCGACGGCATCGGCGACTTCCCGCCCCATCTGTCCCTGGAAGACCAGGGCCGCTTCGCCATCGGCTACTACCACCAGCGCCAGGACTTTTTCAAAAAACGTGAACCCGAAACCGCACAAGGAGAAAATCAATGAGCCTCACAAACCGCTACGATTTCGTACTGCTGTTCGATGTGAAGGACGGCAACCCCAACGGCGATCCGGATGCCGGCAACCTGCCACGCGTCGATGCAGAGACCGGCAAAGGGCTGGTCACCGATGTCAGCCTCAAGCGCAAAGTGCGCAACTATGTTGGGTTGGTGAAGGAAGAGCAGCCGCCCTATGAAATCTACGTCAAGGAAAAAGCCATTCTGAACCAGCAGCATGAACGCGCCTATGTTGCTATCGGGGCGGAAGAACTGCTCAAAGGGGATTCGAAGAAACGCAAGGGTGGTGACAAGGTGAATGAGGCGCGCGACTGGATGTGCCAGAATTTCTACGATGTGCGCACCTTTGGCGCCGTCATGTCCACGGGCGTCAACTGCGGCCAGGTGAGAGGCCCGGTGCAGCTCACTTTTGCCCGCTCCATTGATCCCATCTTTGCTCAGGAACACTCCATCACCCGCATGGCGGTTGCCACCGAGGCCGCGGCAGAAAAGCAGGATGGTGACAACCGCACCATGGGTCGCAAGCACACCGTCCCCTATGGTCTCTATGTCGCCCATGGCTTCGTTTCAGCGCCGCTGGCCGG
>NZ_JBHNMF010000104.1:6471-8697 GCF_048562965.1 Thiolapillus sp.
GTTCAGTGGCCATGCCGTTTCCCGGATGTTCGAGCGTGGCATTCGCAAGGAAGATGTCGTGCAGGCGGTAAATGACGGTGAGGTCATACAGCGTTATCCGGATGACAGGCCCTACCCAAGCTGTCTGCTATTATGGAACACGTCAGATTTGGTGATACATGTCGTGACCGTTTATAAGCCCTCATTGACACTTTGGGAATCAGACTACCGAAACAGGAAAAAACGATGGAATGCGTAATTTGCAAAACCGGTGAAACCCGTCCCGGCCATGTGACCGTCACCTTGCAGCGCGAGGGAGTCACCCTGCTGATCAAGGACGTTCCTGCTGAAATCTGTGATAACTGCGGAGAATATTACCTCCGTGAAGCAGTTGCGGAACGCGTCATGCAGCAGGCAGAAACGGCTGCTGGAAAGAATGTGGAACTGGAGATTCTTTATTTTGCCGCCTGACCCGATGGCCGAGCCGATCATGCTCTCGGCCCTGCAACACTATAGCTATTGCCCGCGCCAATGCGCCCTGATCCACCAGGAACAGAGTTTCGACGACAATGAGTACACTCTGCGTGGACAACGCGCACATCGCCGGGTGGACAGTGGTGAAATCAGCACAGAAGACGGCAGGCAGGTATTGCGCGCGTTGCCCCTGTACAGTGATCGCCTGGGATTGGTGGGTAAGGCCGACGTGGTGGAGTTTCTGCCCGATGGCACCCCCTATCCGGTGGAATACAAGCAGGGTAAGCGACACAAACACGATCACGATGACATTCAGCTCGCCGCACAGGCCCTGTGTCTGGAAGAAATGATCGGCTGTGTTGTATCTGAAGGCGCAATCTATCACCACAAGAGCAAGCGTCGACGTGTGGTTCACATTACGGACAGGCTTCGCCAGCAGGTGGAAACATTTGTGGATGTTGTCCGTCACTTGCTCAAAAGTGGCGGCATGCCACCGCCGGCGGACGATGCCAGCCTGTGCCGTGCCTGCTCCCTACACAACATTTGCCAACCGGAACTCGTTGGATCCAGACATCGTATCCACGACTTGTCCAAGCATTTATTCGAAGTGGACGAGTCCTCGCAGTGAAACAACTGCTCAACACGCTCTACGTTTCCACGGAAGGTGCCTGGCTCAGGCTTGAAGGAGAGACACTGGTGGTCATGATCGAGAAGGAAAAGCGTCTGCAAGCCCCCTTACATCACCTGGGAGGCATTGTCTGTATCGGGCGCATTAACCTGAGCAGCGCACTGATGGCCCGCTGCATGAAAGATGGCCGCAGCATCGTCTGGCTCAATGAAAATGGACGCTTTCAGGCACGTGTTGAGGGACCGGTCAGTGGAAATATTCTGCTGAGGCAAGCTCAGCACCGGGCCGCCGACGATCTGGAATGCGTTTTGACCATGGCCAGGAGTTTTGTTGCAGGGAAACTGCGCAACAGCCGCCAGGTGCTTCTTCGCAGCAGTCGGGACAGCAAATCAGACACCGAAAAAGATGCACTGAAAAATGCAGCGGCAAGCCTTGCAGTCAATCTTCGAAATCTCGAACATGCCGGCCAACTCGACTCAATACGAGGGCTTGAAGGTGATGCCGCCCGGGTTTATTTTGGATGCTTCAATGATATGCTCCGACCGTCATTGACGGATGTATTTCAATTCAGAACGCGTAACCGGCGGCCTCCGAAAGACCCTGTCAATGCATTACTCTCTTTTCTCTATGCACTGTTGCTGACCGATTGCCGGTCCGCGCTGGAAACGGTTGGACTGGACTCCCAACTGGGTTTCTTACATGCTGTGCGGCCGGGCCGGCATGCCCTGGCACTGGATCTTCTGGAGGAATTTCGCGCCGTATTTGGCGATCGTCTTGCGCTCACATTGATCAACCGGGGGCAGATTACGGCAAAGGACTTCGACTACAATCCCGGGGGCAGCGTCCTACTCAACGACAAGGGAAGGAAAAAGTTGCTGATCGCCTACCAGGAACGAAAGAAGCATGAGATCACTCACCCGGTTCTGGAACAGAAAGTTGAGATTGGCCTGATCCCCATCTTGCAGGCGAGATTCCTTGCGCGCCATCTCAGAGGGGATACGGACGCCTATATTCCTTATCTTCACAAGTAGGGATTTATCATGCTGATACTTGTTACCTATGATGTATCCACGCAAACTGCTGAAGGCCGCAGAAGACTCCGCCGTGTCGCCAAGGCATGCCAGAACTATGGACAGCGGGTTCAG
>NZ_JBHNMF010000105.1:0-8654 GCF_048562965.1 Thiolapillus sp.
CCGCTGATCTACGCCCATGTAAATCCCTATGGGCTATTTGAGCTGGATATGAACACTAGGTTGCCGATTGAAGTGGCCGCTTAAAAGTTGGCGGTTATCGCAGCTACCCGGTCATTACCCCTGATAGGGGTGAGTAGTTACCTTGGGATAAAGCAATCCAATTGGCAGACCCTGCAGTGGAGGGGATTCTGTTGCGGTGCAAGGCAGCTGGAGCCCCCTTACCTGAGGTTGGTTATGAAGTGCAAAATAAGCGTGAAGAAGTGATCGCAGAACTGGAACTGGCCTGGCCAAAACGGCTTATGGGCATCGCTTTATCCGAAGAGGACAAAACCGCAGCTGAGAAGGTTGGTTGGACCGTATGGGAGATGATTGACGTATTGGAACGCTATGACGTATTCCAAAGGAGCATTGGAGGGTAGCCTGCTGGACAGGAGAGGAACCGAAACAAGCGAGCAATTGCCCGGAGTTGTGCCAGGATTTGGCGTATTGTTTCGGCGATGAAGATAGGAATCCATCCAACACATAAATCTACAGGACATAGGGCGTTAGTATGGATCAAGGTACCTGGTTAAAAAAGTTTCTGGAAAAACGGCATTTATCGATACCCGATGGCCGACCACTGTATGCTTACCGGTGCGGCAAGTCCGAATATTCAGTCCTTACTGGGCTAATGCGGGATATGCTCGTAGGACTGGAGAAGAGGCATGATTACCGGCGCTTTGCCGAGCTGTTTTGTCTTTTTGCAGCAGAGACCTGGCAACGCCGTTATGCTGAAGGCACCTGGTCGTACGACACTATATTCGATGTGCTGGATCAGCCGGTTCCGGATCAGAATGCTATTCGAGACTGGATCGTTAGAGGGCTTGATTGGTGGCGGCGAGAGGTTATTGTCACTGAGCGTGGAATCAACCAGTATCTGCTGACTGTCGGCTGTGAAGGCGGGTTGCCGATTCGGCTGCTAAATGGTGCTGATGCCCGTCTTGCTGCTTATTTCCGAGAATTGCAGAATGCATTCAATCGTTTTCCCCATGCAGATGTAGAAGACCTTGCCCGCCAGAACATGCCCCTGTTACCAGTCAGCTTGCAACGGGATGTGGTGTACGAGGTCAGCGCGCGCCTCGTACAGAGCATTGCTGATCTGCAGGCTCTGGTTGAAGATGCATCTGACCCGGTTCAGGTGCTGGATCAGATAAAACCGGATTGGCGGGATGAGCTTCCGTTACCGCTAGGCAACGACGCTGTTGAAGTATTGCTGGGAAAAATGATACGCCATGCGCAGTCGTTGCAATCGTCTGGAGGTGCGCCAATCAAATGGCGGTGGGGGTTGGATGCAAAGGGGGACGATTGGTTTTTGTTTGCAGAACTGGTACTGCCGGACAATATCGAAACTGAGCAGTTGTCAGCATGGACGAATGCCAACGAACCTCCAGCCCGATTCAAGATATTGCACGGGGTAGGCACGCAGGTCAGTAGTGTGGCATTGCTTACCCGGGTAACGCGCCGGGACGGTACTCAGGTTTACCGGTGTGAATCACTGAGCAGGCGGGCAGTGCGTCTGATAGGCCGTCTAGCTACCAACCCGGGGGCGCTGTTACTGACAGCAGGGGATCATGAAGTTCCCATCGATGTGCCTGGTGATGAAGGTTTGAGTGATCTCCCCTGGGTGTTTCAGGCAGGGAAACATAACGCCCAGGCCCGCTTTCTAGGCGAGGGATCAGTTCGAACCCGAAATGCATCAACGCTTGTTGCTGTCAGCGTGGAAGATCAACTTCAGGGCGTTGATGACGGCGCGCAGTTCGAACAGATCGGTGAACTGTCCCGCGTAAATCGCCGATTATTCAGAATACATGGCCATGTCAGAGTGGAAGGTCCTCTGGGGGATAGCTCAACAATACGTTGTGGATGTGATCAGGATCGTGCCGACCGTTTTCGTATATCGGGTGCTCAGCTTCCTTGGGTATTGGGTGATCAGCGAGTCTATGTGGGGGTACCTGCTGTGCGGCAGATTAATGGGCAGGGAAGGGTGCAACCGATATCTGGTGCTGTGGTCGAATGGGCATCTGTCGGTATTTCGCCAAGCCAATGGAGCTTGAATCTTCGGGATTGTCGAGGGCGCGTTTGGCTTCGTTGTACCGAGCCAGAAAGTGGTGATGTTCTTCTTCGGCGGCGAATTGATGTAGTGCCTTCCCGGTGCGAAATAAAGCTGCAAGTCGGAGCGCCTGGTCAGCCGGCGTATATCCAATTGTCGGGATTAGAAGGCGCACAGGTCAGTACAACCGATTCAAGAGCGGTCGAGATTTTGCAAGAGGGAGACGGTGTTCGTGTCATAGTTGATGAAAACCCAGAGGAGGCTTTGCAGGAGATTCACCTGCGTCTGCAATGGTCGGAAAGGTGCCCGTTAGAAGTGGCTTTGCCCGTGCCCCGCGTGGGAGGCGTATTTCTATTTGCCGGGCGTCCTGTTCCCAGGAATGGTCTGGTTGCTCTGGAACGGCTTGGAGCAACACGAGCGGTAGTTCAGGGCCCCATGAATGGACATTATAGTATCTCAGCAGAGATCAAAACGGGTGGGATTGTGGACCCGGAACTGGCGCGATTGCTTTGGCTGCAAGAGCCGTTAAAGAATAAAGGGGACGGAAAATATGAGGCCTTACTGCATCAGATGCAGGAATCATTAGCAGAACTCATGGCGATGGCGGCAGATGTAAATATAGAAGCGCAGTTGACCCTGCAGGATGCTACGGGTCGGGAATTAAGCCAAGTTCGGGTGGCGCACTATGATCTGACATTGATTCCTGAGCAGGAACAGGGAAGGGTGACATTATCTTCTACTTCTCTCAAACAACTGGGAGAGGAGTGGGAGGATCGAGTAACGATGGAGATGATTCGCCTGTGGTCGCCTGCATTGCAGACCATTCCTTTGGAAGTCGATTCGGAAAGTGACCTACCGGCCTGGAAGGTACCTGAGGGATTGGAAGCCGGTCCCTGGTGGGTGGTTGGCAGAGATGCGGGCTGGACACGTTTCCGGCCTTTGCTTTTGACGGTTTCGGAGACTGACGAAGGAGATGCCCTCTCTGCGGGGGAGGAGGAAGACAATAAATCTCCTTTGATTCAGGCTGTCAAGGAATCGGATCCAGAGGTGCGAGAGCAACGCATGGATGAACTGGTAAGTGTTTTAGGGAAGGAGCCTGGTGCGCCTGATTGGGAAAGACTGTTCGACTATCTCAGGCTTACACGGGAACATCCGGCTCCCAGCCTGCAACTGATGAACAGTCTTGTGGAATCTCCAGATACTCTAGCCCTATTGTTGTTAAAGGCCTCGATCAATGAAGAGGATTTTGAACTGGCATGGGTATTAGCCCGACAACTTCCCTTTGTTTGGTATCTGGTGCCTGCTGCGTCCTGGCTTTCAGCGGCCAAAGCTCATTTTACTCAGTTGAGCGAGGCCTTGTCCGGCGTGGAGGGAGGGAATGAGATCCTGGAGCAGATCTTTGCCAGTTTCAGGGAGCGGGTAGGGGAAGAATCTCATGGTTTCCAGGTAATATCTGATTGGCTGCAGGAATTGCTATTTCCTGGGTGCTCCCCAGTTACTCCAGAATGGACATTAATGCGCAATGATTCAAAAAACATGTTAGCCCAGATGCCATTGTTGATCGAAGAGATGAGGCAAGCTCTCTTTGCGAGAATAGATTCAGAATCCACCTGGCCGGAGGGTCCCAGAGTGTTGGAACAGGCCGCCAGTCTTCCGGGATCCTGGCAATTTACCGATTGGGGGTATCGACGCAGCGTGCTCTGTGCGCCTTTTGTGGCAGCATTCCTGTTTTTAAAAAATGGCAGCCACTCAAATGCACTGACCCTTGAATTGCGCCGTCTGCGCATCTTTGACCGTAAATGGTTCGACCATGGGTATGCTATTGCCGTATGTATTGGGCTTGCGCTTACTTCCACTGACAGTAATGAATAAACCTGATGAGTGAACTCTATACTGAACTTGCACAGCGCCTGCCACGGGGGGCCAGTCGTGCCATCCTGGGCCTCTTGAGATATCGAAACCTGCCATTGCAGGAATATCTCCGTACGCTTTATGAGCGGCTGCCGGGAGAGCCCGGGAGTTTTCTTGCTGATCCGGTATTTGAGGCTACTTTTGGCTGGAAACCTGCCCAACCGAACATGGAGCAGTTGGCAGGGAATCTGCTCCATACGACATTGATCAAGGCGCTGGCCAATCCACCCAAAAAACTGGTAGACGACTATGCTTTTCCCGAAAAGAGACGTCCTTACCAACACCAGTGGGTAGCATGGAAGGCGCTTATCGAAGAAAGTCCGCCACGATCCTTACTGGTGAGCAGCGGCACAGGTTCCGGCAAGACAGAATGTTTTCTTATTCCAATACTGAATGATCTGGCCACCGAGGTTTCTGAAAAAAATACCCGCCTTACCGGTGTGCGTGCACTATTTCTGTATCCTCTTAATGCATTGATAAAGAGCCAAAAAGAACGGTTGGCAGCCTGGTCTGAACCCTTTGATGAAAAGATACGCTGGTGCCTCTATAACGGCGATACACCGCAGAACTCTCCACCCAGACGGCAAATGGAATGGCAGAGCGAGGTAGTGGGCCGTGATGTCCTACGTGAAGATCCTCCTCCGATACTGGTGACCAATGCCACCATGCTCGAATACATGCTGGTTAGGAATGTGGATCGCCCTATTATCGATCAGTCTCAAGGTAAATTGCGTTGGATTGTTATTGATGAAGCCCATTCCTATCTGGGGTCACAGGCAGCAGAGTTAACACTGTTGTTGCGCCGGGTTCTTCTTGCTTTTGGCTGTCAGCCTGATCAGGTTCATTTCATCGCCACTTCGGCGACTATTGGTTCTGGTGAGGGTGCCAAACACCAACTGCAGAAATTCCTGGCTGATATTGCCGGCGTGGATCCATCCCGTGTGACGGTGGTAACAGGGGAACGAGAGATTCCTGAGCTGAGGAGTGAATTTTCAGGGCAGCATCTTCCACTGCCTCAGCCATCCACATTGCAACAAATGACTCCCGACGAGAGATATGGCGCCCTTGCGTCCTGTCCACAGATTCGTCAGATGCGAAAACGTTTGGCTGCTAGTGCCGCCCGGTTGACAGACCTGATGTCGATTCTGAAGTGGAAAGAATCACCACAGGATCGTCTCAATTTGTTGGCACTGCTGGATTTGTGTGCATCGGCAAGACATGGAGAAAATGGGCCATTGTTGCCCTTGCGGGGGCATTTTTTTCAAAGAGGGCAGCCGGGACTGTGGGCTTGCAGCAATGCTCAATGTGAAGGTCGGGTTGGTACTTGCCTGGATGCAGCCGAATGGCCATTTGGTGCGGTGTTTACTGATCGCCGTGAACATTGTTCCTATTGCGGCTACCCAGTGTTTGAGCTGTATCAATGCGGTGATTGTGGTGAGGAAGTGTTGGCAGCTACCCAGGTTTATGAATCTGCAGAAGATTGGTTGCATCCACTGAACATCACTGAAGATGTAGATGAGTTTCAGCTCGATATTGAAGATCTTCCCGCGGAAGAAGAGACGGAAAATGAGACGGAGGCTAGTGCTCCAAGTATCGGATTGAGGCGACTTGTGGTGGCGGGAGGCAGTGGCCAAAGCAATGATACCTTGAGTCCTGATGGTCTTCTTGGCGCTACTGGTGATGAAGTAATAAGCGTTTCATTGCAGTTGCCGGGGGAAAGTGGAAGGCTACAATGCCCTCGGTGTGGAGGGGAAGAGCGACGCAGTTTAAGCATGTCCCTTTTTCGTCCTGTCCGGATCGGTGCACCCTTTCTTTTGCAAACAGCTATTCCGGAACTGCTGAAGCATCTTCCTTCAAAACAGACTAGATCCAGTGACAATCCCTTGCCCCTGCAGGGAAGAAATTTGTTGGCTTTCACTGATTCCCGGCAGGGAACAGCAAGAATTGCTGCTCGATTACAACAGGAATCAGAGCGTAACTACGTGCGAAGTCTTCTCTACCATAAACTGGGTGAACTTGCGGAAAGCACAGATGGTAGGGATGTCAAAAAGTTAAAGAAACAAGTCAAAGAGTTAGAAGGTGTCTCCCAAGGAAACCCGGTGTTTCAACAGCTCCTGGAAGAAACTAAGAAAAAACTGGCTGACAAACAGTCTCCGCAAATAGCACTTCTTTCCTGGAATGAATCCGTGGATTTCCTCATGGGAGATCGGGGCTTCAATCGCTTTGTCATTCCGCCACTAAGGGATTTGACACTTGAGCTGACTGACCGGCAGGTTACAGAACTTTGTCTCTGGCGGGAGTTCTTGTTCCGGCCAAGGAATCAGTTTTCCTTGGAAGGAATGGGATTGGTACGGCTAAATTACCCAGAGCTCGACAATATCGCCGAAGCCCCTGCTGCTTTGCGCCATTTGGGGGTAAATGTAGAAGAATGGCGTGATTTCTTGCAAGTGGTACTGGACATTATTGTTCGGGGCTGGAAGGCTGTGTCGATTCCCCGGGATATGTTGCGCTGGACCGGTTATCTGGGTGTGGCGAGCGAC
The DNA here is from genome assembly GCF_048562965.1 of Thiolapillus sp. Lineage (NCBI taxonomy): Bacteria > Pseudomonadati > Pseudomonadota > Gammaproteobacteria > Chromatiales > Sedimenticolaceae > Thiolapillus > Thiolapillus sp. The sequence continues at coordinate 6,541 of NZ_JBHNMF010000105.1, forward strand.
ATACTGCCACCAGGACAGCCGCGTACAGGTTGGGATCAACATGGCTGGCCTTCCGCTAAGAATACGATGGGGAGACGATCCCGTCTGATTCGTTTGATCACTTATGCTTTTCAATGGGATCCTGCAAACGAAATCCATCAAGAGCTGATCGAAGAGATCATAAACGCCATCTGGATTGCATTAAAACCACTTCTAAGTGCTAGTGAAGGTGGCACCTATTATTTGGATCTTCCAAGGAAAGCCCAGCTCTCTGGGGTGCACGATGCCTGGCTCTGTCCGGTGACCAGGCGCTTATTACCGATTACTTTTAAAGGATTGACACCCTATCTTCCATTAACGGCAACAGACGAACTGGCAAAGTGTGAACGTGTTGAAATGCCACGGTTGCCTGCACCTTTTTGGCCGGAGAGTGAAGAGAAAGCCAGGGAATGGCTGGAGACTGACGAAAAAGTGAGAAAGTTGCGAAGCATGGGGGCCTGGAGTGACCTCAATGATCGCATCGCTGGTTTTTCACCCTACTTTCGGTCTGTTGAGCATTCGGCTCAGATAAAGGGTAACCTGCTCACTCGCCGCGAAAAAGAGTTCAAGGAAGGACGAATCAATTTGCTTAGCTGCTCCACGACTATGGAGATGGGCGTGGATATTGGCGGTCTATCTGCCGTGGCCATGAACAATGTGCCACCTCATCCGGCAAACTTCTTACAGCGCGCAGGCAGGGCCGGTAGGCGGGGCGAGAAGTCGGCATTGAGCTTTACTCTCTGCAAAAGCACCCCACAAGGGGAGGCTGTATTCAACAATCCATTATGGGCGTTTACGACGGCGTTGAGTGTTCCCCAAGTAGCACTGCAAAGCGGTCGTATTATCCAGCGCCATGTGAATGCTTTGTCCCTGACTCAATTCCTGGTTCAAAATACAAACGATGAAGTATTCAAACTAAACTGCGGATGGTTTTTTAATACTGATGAAGCAGAAATGAGGTCCTCACCTTCACTTAGATTCCAGGAATGGTGCAGGGAGGGTATGGCAGAAAGCCAGTTAAAACAGAATGTGGATTGGTTGTGTCATGGATCCTCACTGGCCGGAATACCAGCCGATCAACTTTTAACTGAATCAGCGATGGCGATGGAGCGACTCGCTGGCTTATGGAAAGAAGAATATAGTGCATTGGAAGCCAATCTTGAAGAGGTCAAAACCCGCCAAGGGAATAGTCGTCCTGAAAAAGCAATACGTATGCAGCTCGAACGCCTCGAAAAAGAGTACCTTCTTGCGGAGCTGGCCACGCGTGGATTCCTTCCCGGTTATGGCTTTCCCACTGGAGTTGTTTCTCTTTTGACCAGCACTATGGAAACTATTGGACGTAATACGACACAGCAGAGAGAAGATAATCGGGTGCTAAGCCGAGGTTCACCGTCTCGACCCATTGCACAGGCGTTGCGGGATTATGCGCCTGGCACTGATACCACGCTGGATGGTCGTGTCTACCGCAGTGCGGGTGTCACGCTCAACTGGCACCTGCCTGCAGCTATTGAAGGTGGGCAGGAGATTCAGGCGCTGCGGTGGGTTTGGCGCTGCCATGAATGTGGTGGTACAGGGACCCGACCCTATCGTCCAGAGCAATGTCCGCATTGTGGTGAAAACGATCCAGAAAAATTATCTCGGAATGAGTATCTTGAACCTGCGGGTTTTGCAGTAGATATCCGTGACAAGACTCATGGTAATGTCAACACCCAGCAGTATCTTCCTGTGCGGGATCCATTGATTTCAGTTCAAGGAGCAGTATGGATGTCTCTGCCCAACCCCACATTGGGGCATTATCGTTCCACTGGTAATGGGCACATATTCCACCGAAGTGATGGCCTTCATGGTCTTGGTTATTCGCTTTGTCTGCGTTGTGGTCGATCTGAATCCCTAGGTTATGACGGTAATCACCCAAGAACCATGGATGGACACAAGCGGTTAAGAGGGGGGCGGGACAATGATCGGGAGCAGCACTGTCCAGGTAATGATGAGCTAGGAGCAATTAAGGATGGCTTGCTGTTGGGTGCGTCTCTCTATACCGATATTTTTGAACTGCAGCTATGTGAACCGGAAACCGGCAATGCAATCAGTCCTTT
>NZ_JBHNMF010000106.1:0-8634 GCF_048562965.1 Thiolapillus sp.
CCTGCTGACCAAGGCCCAGGTGATTGCCCATGGCATCGCCGCCATGGATCCGATGAACCAGGGACTGGCAAAATCACTGCACGAGAAATATCCTGCCATGCACAAGGATTTCCATCACTGGTGTCATCAGCATCACCCAAAACCCGGTGAAGCCTGGATGTGGGGTGGACCTGACGGCCTGCGTATCGTGAACATGATTACTCAGGACGGTGGATACGGCCATGGCAGCAAGCCATCACATGCTACCGTGCAGCATGTCAATCATGCCCTGAAGGCTCTGCACAAAATGGCGACCAAGGAAAAATTCACTTCCATTGCCCTGCCCCGCCTGGCGACAGGCGTAGGAGGACTGGATTGGAACGAAGTGGAACCACTGATCAAGAAACATCTGGGTGACCTGGATATTCCGGTCTATGTGTACACCGTTTATCACGCCGGCCGTCAGGCCAAGGAAGATTAGGAGCATCTTTGTTTCCGTCTGCACAGGTGCAGACGGAGGTTGACAGCCGGCGCAACAGCTTGTACAGTGCGCGCCTCAAGAACGAAGGCATTGCCTGAATTCTTGCCGAGGTGGTGAAATTGGTAGACACGCTAGCTTCAGGTGCTAGTGGGGGCAACCCCGTGGAGGTTCAAGTCCTCTCCTCGGCACCATATATCAAGCCCCTGATTTCATTGCAAATCAGGGGCTTTTTTATTGCCCGGAAGACGGCACTGGGGATGGCTGCTCCCGCACCCGCATGAACGAGGCGAACCGCGGAATGCCCGCACTGGACAAACCGTGGTATCTGAAAGTGATCAGGCTGCCTATCGCAGGTGGGTCTCTTCTGTCTTGGTCACTCAAGCCCGTTCCAATGTAGAAACGCTTCCCGCCTTCAATCTCCACCTGCAAGGCACCGACCATACCCTTAAATTTTCCCTTTCCCGGACGATACCCCAGCACACGCCCTTCCATGTCGTCATAGCGCTTTACCTTCAGCGCATGGCGACTGCGACCGGTTTCATATGGACTGCCCGGCTCTCTCAATACCAAGCCCTCCCCTCCGGCAGCTACTACCGCATCGAGTTTCTCCATGAGATGCGCGGTATCACGACAGACCGACTGCGGGATGACGCTCACATGTTCCAGAGGATGTTCTTTCAGATACGCCTCCAGCTTATGAAGGCGTGTCAGCAATCCGCCGCTGGCATGTGGCACTTCAAAAACACGGTAGGTAATACGGCGCCATTCGGGATCATGATAATTTCTGGAAACGATGGAGAGGGTTTGTTCAAACTGTCCTCTGGCAATCCAGAGTTCCCCGTCCAGCTCGAACGGCGGCAGATCCTGGATGAACCAGTCCGGAACAGCAAAGGGATTGCCCTGACGGGACAGGAGACGGCTGCCGTCCCAGTAGGCGCGCACACCATCGAGCTTTTCGCTCATCAACCAGCCATCGATAACCATACCAGGCCGGTATTTGGTCAACAGCAGCAGTTCGGTTCCCGTTGCCGGGGTAACCAGCAACAACAGCAGAAACAGCCAATGCAGACGATATCCTTTCGATTCCATCATTCACTTCTCCGTGTGAATTCATGTCCCAGGAGCCTGTCGAATTTAACGCTGATCTACCGCGGAAAAGCCCGTCAGGCTTATATGTCCGGGAAATCTAGCACATTCCCGCCAATGCTGTGCTATAAATGAACAGTCTGGGGAAATCCTTGAGGAGGATTCGATATGAAAATGGCCGTAAAACTGGTGGTGGGAAGCCTGCTGGGTGTGTGCATGCAGTCTGCCTTGGCGCTGGAGCTGCAAAGCTCCGATGTTTCCAATCAGTCCCGCATGAACAAGCAACAGGAATATCAGGGATTCGGCTGCGATGGAGCCAATATCTCTCCCGCACTCCGGTGGAAAGACATACCCTCAGGCACCAAGAGCTTTGCCATTACGGTGCATGACCCGGATGCGCCCAGAAAAGGCGGCTGGTGGCATTGGCTGGTGTTCAATATTCCCAGAGACACTAGGGCTCTCGAGGCAGGCGCCGGTAATCCCGCCTCCGGACTGATGCCAAAGCAGGCCATTCAGTCACGCACAGATTTTGGTAAACCGGGTTATGGCGGCCCCTGTCCTCCCAAGGGCCACGGCACTCATCATTACCCCTTTACCCTGTATGCTCTGGATGTGGACAAGCTGTCCCTGGATCAGAATGCCACACCGGTCGAGGTGGACAGCATGATCAGGAAACACATGCTGGGCAGCAGCACGATAACCGGTTTGTATTCCCGCAAATAAACCCTGCTGTCAAACCGGTGCTTCTGTCATGAAGAAGCGCCGGGCCACCCAGCGTCCCACCCGGGCGGTGAGATAATAGCCCAGAAAAATGGCGGCAACTTCTCCCAGATAGAGTCCATAGACTTCTGCCGGCATACGCTGTCCCTGTATCAGCCCCATGATCACAAAGGACAGGTGAACGACTACAACAGGGACAGCAAAAAGCATGGCCATGAACCCGGGCCGGTAACCACCACTGACCATCTCGAACAGAAAAACGCTGAAAAAGCCGGCAATCAAACTGCCCGCCAGGGCGATCAGCGTCATGACCAGCCAAAGCATCAGCCTGCTCGATTCGACCCCCATGGAATTGATCATGGGCGCCACGAACATGTTCATGTAGGGCGTAGCAGAGTAATACAGCATGACACCAAGCGTCATCAACAGGATAGCGGCCAGTACGGCCAGCGGTTTACTGTTCATGGAGATCAGGGCGTTCCCGATGCTTCGGGTGGCAACATCAGCGCATCCCACAGCAATTGCTGCTGCTCATCCGGCAAGGGCTGCAAACCGACTGACGGTGGCGGCTCAGACACGGGAGTCGCAGGCAGCGTCACGGCCACTTCCTTCTTTATCACCACTTCCACAACTTCCGTGACAGGCGCTTCTGCGGGAAGCGGGGCAGGCGCAGACACTTGCGCCGGTGAAGGTGCAAAGTAAGACCACATACGGTCGATGTTCATGCCTTTGAGATCACCGAACTGGGTCATGAAATACAGCAACACGGCAATAGCGGCGATGACGATAACCAGAGCCACATTCAGCCACCAGGCCGAACTCTCGTCTTCCTGGGATTTTTCCACGACTGTGACAGGCCTGGCATCTTCCGGGATGCTGCTGGCCTGTTTTTCCGGTTTTGGCGCTTCAGCCGCGTGGGCGGCCGGGCGGCCGGGGCGCCGGGTTTTTCCACAACAGGTGTTGCAGACTTGCCCTGATCCGTTTCCGACCTGTTCCCGGTGGCAGCGCCGGTTTCTTCCTTCTTGCAAACGGCTTTCTTGGGCGCTGGTTTCTTGGCCACCTTCTTTTTGACGACTTTTTTCTTCGCCACTTTGGTCGCGGATTTTTCCTTGTCTTCTTCAGCCATACCGGATTACCTTGAACTTGTTCCTATTAACATTTATACGCTACAACAAAGGTCGCGCAAATACCAGTGCATCCTCACGACCCTTGTCCGCCGGATAATAGTTGAATCGTTGGCCGATCTCGTTGAATCCTTCGGATTCATACAGCCGTCGGGCAACCCGGTTGGATGCCCTGACCTCCAGAAACAGGGTATCGGCCTTTTCACCTGCCTGCTCAATCACCCGACGCAGCACAAAGCGCCCCAACCCCCTGCCCTGATGCCGGGGGTGGACACTGAGGTTGAGCAGGTGTGCCTCGCCGGCGGCGGCAGACATGACTGAATAGGCAAGGATATCGCTGGCATCCTCATAGACACGGCATTCATAGCCGGTCTGCAGACAATCACTGAATATGGTTCTGCTCCAAGGATGAGTATAGATCTGTTCCTCGATTAACATCACGGACGCCAGATCATCCTCTGTCATGAACCGCACATCCAGCAAGACTCAGCCTCCGTGGAGCATGCCATGGAGTTTCTGCAGATCCTGCCAGACCTTGGCCTTCTCTTCCGGGCGGCGCAGCAGGTAGGCGGGATGATAGGTAACCAGCAGCGGCGTACGTTCCTCGCCGTAGAAATGGACCCGGTTGCGAAGGCGTCCCACGGCCTCATCGGTATCCAGCAGGTTATGTGCAGCGATACCACCAACGGCCAACATCACCTTTGGTCTGATCAGGGCCAGCTGCCGGCGCAGGAATGGCTGGCAGGCTGCAACTTCTGCGACACTGGGATTGCGGTTGCCCGGCGGCCGGCATTTCAGCACATTGGCAATGTAGACCGCATCCCGGGCCAGGCCAATGGCATGCAACATGGCGGTGAGCAGCTGCCCCGCCCGGCCGACGAATGGCTCTCCCTGACGGTCTTCATCCGCTCCGGGCGCCTCACCCACGATCATCAGTTCCGCGGACTCATTGCCCACCCCGAACACGGTCCGTGTGCGGCTGGCATGGAGTTCGCAGGCGGTGCAGGCAGCCACTTCTGCTTTGAGCACATCCCAAGCCTCTGCCCCGCCCTTTTCCTCAGTCTGCTGCGGCTGCACTTCCACGGCCGGCATTTCCTGATGCGCTACGGTGGGTGGTTCCGCTTCATTTACAATCTGACCGTCACCGGCCGCCGCCGGCTCATCGCGCAGGACATAACGGGTGATGCCCATGGCATCGAGATACTGCTGGCGGCGCCCGGCATTCACTTGTCAGACATCTCCCACCTGGGGATGTTCACGCTCCACCGGCGTCATCAGACGATTGGCGGCATTGATATAAGCCTTGGCGGAAGCGATCACGATATCCGTATCGGCCCCCTGACCGTTCACCATCTTCTCATCTTTTTCCAAGCGCGCGGTCACCTCCCCCTGGGAGTCGGTGCCGCTGGTGATATTGTTCACCGAATACAGCGTCAGCTTCGCTCCGGTATTCAGGAGGGATTCGATCGCTTGGAAAGCCGCATCGACGGGCCCCGCACCGGAAGCGGACACCGCCTTCTCCTCGCCGTCCAGCGATACCACGACGTCAGCGGTGGGAATCTCACCGGTTTCACTGCACACCTTGAGGGACACCAGCCTGATGCGCGGATCCCGCAGCTCATGGACCGATTCGGACACCACCGCCTGGAGATCCTCGTCAAAGATTTCATGCTTCTTGTCAGCAAGCGCCTTGAAACGGGAAAAAGCGGCATTGAGCTTTTCCTCGGAGCTGAACTCGATACCCAGTTCCTTGAGACGGGTACGGAAGGCATTGCGTCCCGAGTGCTTGCCGAGCACCATGCGGTTGTGGCTCCAGCCCACATCCTCGGCGCGCATGATTTCGTAAGTCTCGCGATTCTTGAGAACCCCGTCCTGGTGGATACCGGACTCATGGGCAAAGGCATTGGCGCCGACGATGGCCTTGTTGGGCTGCACCGGAAAACCGGTGATACTGGATACCAGCTTGGAGCAGGAAACGATCTGGGTGGTATCCAGCGTGGTGTTGCAGGGGAACACATCCTGACGGGTGCGCACGGCCATCACGACTTCTTCGAGAGAGGCATTTCCCGCACGCTCGCCCAGCCCGTTGATGGTGCATTCCACCTGGCGGGCGCCGTTGAGCACCGCAGACAGGGAATTCGCCACAGCCAGCCCAAGATCGTTGTGACAGTGCACGGAAAACACGGCCTTGTCCGAGTTGGGCACCCGTTCCATCAGTATCCTGATGGTCTCGCCGAACTGATGCGGCAGATTGTAGCCTACAGTATCCGGTATGTTGATGGTGGTGGCGCCGGCGCCGATGGCAGCCTCCACGATGCGGCACAGGAAATCCATCTCGGAACGGCCTGCGTCCTCGGCGGAAAATTCTACATTGTCCGTGTAATTTCGCGCCCGTTTCACCGCCCATATGGCCTGCTTCACGACCTGGTCCGGTTCCATGCGCAGTTTCTGCTGCATATGAATGGGCGAGGTGGCGATAAAGGTATGGATGCGTGCGGAATTGGCGAGCTTCAGGGCTTCACCCGCCCGGTCGATATCCTTTTCGAGGGCTCGGGCGAGCCCGCAGATGGTGGAATCCTTGACGGACTCGGCCACAGATTTCACCGCCTCGAAATCGCCTTCGCTGGCGATGGGAAAACCCGCTTCGATGACGTCCACCCGCATCAGCTCGAGTTTCTTGGCAATGCGAATCTTTTCTTCCCGGGTCATGGAGGCGCCGGGACTCTGTTCACCGTCGCGCAAGGTTGTATCAAAAATAATCAATTTGTCACTGCTCATCACATGGCTCCATCCCGTTATTCAGGGATTTGAAGTTTTTGTTCGGTATGTTGCGTGGCTTTTGCCCTCGCCAGGGCGGGTGTGATTTGATTGCCCATCAGGGCAGCAGCGGTCCAGCAGGCAGGAGCAAACCCCGATTTTCGAAAACCGGTTCATCGAAGCAGCGATGAAAAATTGTTTGCCAGATCATGAGTATGGTTTTATCGGGTAAAAAGCTGGTTTGACTATAACCCAGCGCCACGGATCTGCCAAGTATGTTTGTCAGATTCAATATAGCGCTCGCACTCTGCAGCATCCATGGGAAACCCGAAATAATATCCCTGCATCAGGTTGCACCCCTGTTTCTGCAGAAATTCAACCTGAGCGCTGGTCTCCACGCCTTCGGCGACCACCCGTATGCCCATTTCCCTTGCCATGCCGATGATGGCGGGTACGATACAGGCCACATTGCCCTCCTTCTCCAGCTGGGCCACGAAAGAGCGGTCGATTTTCAGGGAATTCACGTCCACATAGCTCAATTGCCCGAAGGAGGAATAGCCTGTGCCGAAATCATCCATCGCCAAACGGAAACCACGCTCGGAAAGTATCTTCAGCAGTGGCACGGTTCTTTCCGGATCCTGCATGAGCATGCTTTCGGTGATCTCCAGGATGATCTGTGACGGATCGATAGCATAGTCTGCCACTGTCCTGTCCAGTACGGCGACCAGGCCAATACGTTCCAGTTGCCGCATGGAGAGATTCAGCGCCAGCGCATGGATCGCCACGCCCTTGTGCTGCCACACCTGAAGCTGCCGGCAAACCTGTTCGATCACCCATTCACCGATGGGCACGATCAGCCCCGTTTCCTCCGCCAGCCCCACGAATTCATCAGGCAGGACCAGGCCAAGCCTGGGGTGCTGCCAGCGCAGCAGCGCCTCGAACCACATTACCTCACCATTGACCACATCCACGACAGGCTGATAGTGCAGCAGCAGTTGCCCGCGGGATACCGCTGTCCGCAGTTCACTTTCCATGCGACTGCGCTTCTCCGCGATTTCGTTCATGCGGGCGTGATAGTACTCGCTGCGGTTACGCCCCTTGTCCTTGGCATGGTACATGGCGATATCCGCATTGCGCACCAGAAAATCGATGTTGTTGCCATCCTGGGGGAAAACGGTGATACCGATACTGACAGAGACATAGAATTCCAGCGAATCAATGTAGAAAGGCTGTGCGATGATATTCACCAGTTTTTTCGACAGTTCGCTGGTCGCCTGCAGTACCTGTTTGTCTGAACTGAAATCTGTCTGAAAGCAGCACGATGAATTCATCGCCACCGGTACGCGCAACCGTATCCGATTCACGTACACAGTACCTGAGGCGCTCCGCCACTTCTTTGAGCAGCATGTCGCCACCTGCATGACCGATACTGTCATTCACGTGCTTGAAACGGTCGAGATCGAGAAACAGCAAAGCAACATACTGATCGTTGCGTTTCGCATGGGCCACTGCCTGTTCCAGGCGATCATGAAACAGCAGGCGGTTTGGCAGGCCGGTGAGTACGTCGTAGTGGGCCAGCTGATATATATTTTCCTCGGCATTCCTGTGTTCAAGCTCACCACTGATACGATCCGCAAAAACGTGCAGTATGGCCTGACTCCAGTCGGGCAGGCGCATGGGTTTCACGTCCATGACAGCAATGGTGCCGATGGCGTTGTCACTGCTGTCCTTCAGCGCAACGCCAAAATAGCTTTCCACATGCCAGTTTTCCAGCACATCATCCTCCGGGTAGCGCTGCTGCACGTCTCGCTCGATGATGCACACCCTGCCACTGAGCACATCCTCACAGGGGGTTCCTCTCAACCGGTAAATGCCTTCGGTTATCAGCTTTTCCCCATCCCACAGTGCCCGTACCCGCATGGTCTCCCTGCTGTCATCCGCATACACGGCATAAAAGGCGTATTTGGATGCATAGGCCTGTGCCAGATGTCGCATGGTGTCGCCGAGCACATTCTCCTTGGCCTTGGCATTGCTGATGGATGCGGCCACGCGTATAAGGCATTTTCCACACGCTTGCGCTCGGTCATATCGACGCCGATGGACAAAAGCTCCGGTTTGTCGTCATGGCCTGCATCGATATACGCATTCCGCCAGCCTATCCACACGCGACGTCCGTCCCGGGTGATGTTTTCGTTTTCATTGTTGGCATGGGCATCAGGATTGCGTCGGATATCCTCGATCATCGCAGCCAGATCGTAGCCTTCGGAATCCACTTCTTCGACGATCGTACCAAGTACCGGTTTGCCAACAAGATGTTGCTTTGGGTAACCGAACAGTTCTTCGCCATACCGGTTGATCGAAATGATGTTGCCGTCAACATCCCAGCGCAGAAAGATGCTGTTTGCCTCATCAACCAGCTTTCTGTACAAACGCGCTTTTCGTTGACTGTTGCGCTGTACGGAAAGAATCAGGGGATACCACTGCCGT
>NZ_JBHNMF010000107.1:0-8523 GCF_048562965.1 Thiolapillus sp.
CCCAGGTTCATCAATTATTAACATTGACATAAAAAGGAGCCTCCCCCCATAACTGCCCATTTTCATAGATTTTTATCTCCATGTCTGTTCTTGTGCATCCTTTTGTGCGTGAATCCTCTTCATCATCCAGCCCTGGCGCACAAAAAGAACCGGGAACCCAAGATTCCCCAACATCTTCCCATTCCATACAATCGATTCCATCAAGCGTAATTCCCTGATTCAAGCACTCCTTATGTGCGGGAATATAAGCAGAAACAGCCGTTGTTGCAGAAAAGTTACCGTCTTCAGCGCAACCCGAAAAAGGCGGCAAAGGCGGCTTTAGTTTATGTACCCGTTTGACCATCGCAGAATGCGCGGCAGCACAGCCCGATGGAAACCCACCAGGAAGGCAAATCCAGATAGCGCATTCATCCTGAGAAGCAGAAAAGACAGGGTTGTTGTAAGTTACAGCAAAGAAAGTTGACAAACCAATTGCAGTTAATAGGATTGTGGATTTCATCACTATCTCTCCAGTTCTTCTTCCTGGTCGTGGTAATGGTGTTGTACTCGCTGGGCGACGTTCTTGTTTACGGCGGCAATAAAGCGTTCAGCATCAGCCGGATTTTTAAAGCTACCGGCTAACCGTTGCGCGGCTTCATCAACCGAAGAAACAGGGGGTTCCTTTTTCGCTGATGCTTGAACAGTCGCGGTTTTTTTCTGTTCGCTGGATAGGATGTAATCCTTGATAGCTTCAGCGTCCCGTGCGGCACGGAGAATTTCCTTGGGATCATCCTGCAAGACCTTGATCCAGCTATTGACATAAGCGGCATGATTTGAAGGATCATGCCCTATGCCTAATTCATCCCCGACCATCAGGGATGATATTTCAGCGCGTAATTCTTCCTTAGCATATTTTTCAGAACCGAAAGAACCCGTCAAATCACGATCAAGGCGCGAGGGGTGTCCCGTCCAGTGACCAAGCTCATGCAGGGCAACGGCGTAATAGTTATCTGCCGTAGGGAATTGCTCTTTAGTGGGTAAATGGATTTTATCGGTGGAGGGACTATAAAAAGCGCGGTCTTCCTGGTCGTGGGAAATATTGGCCGCAGACGCGGCTAATATTTTTTCAGCGCGTTCATGTCGATCCCATCGAGGCTCTACTTTTTTAAGCTCAGGCAAGCCGTCGATTTGCTCGGCATTAAAGACGCTGGCAGAAAAAGCGCGGGGTTTATCAAGCTTGGTGGTTTGTTTGACCTTTTTGCCGTCTGCCCCAATAACAGGCTTACCATTGGCATCCCGTTTGATTTTTTCTTCCGTGAATTTCCAGTATTGAATCAGCGTGCCTTTTTCGCCTTTGCGAACCTGCGCCCCGATAGATTGCGCTTGTTTGTAAGTCATCCATCGAGGGTCTTCACGCTCCTGCATTTGTAACCAAAAGGCATTGCTACCTTTGTATCTTGCACCGGACACCGGATTATGCGGCATTGCCAAATTTCCAGGTTCCCAAGGCTTCTGAAAAGGGGCTGTCCCCTTTTTCAGTTGCTCAATGAGCTTATCAGCGACTTGCTCGTAATAGGGCTTTTTATAAGACTTTTGCGCACTGGACATTTATTAACCCTCCCTTTCAGATGCTTCTTTCGCATCTTGCTCTGAAAGCGCGGTTTCCTCAAATGCCCCCAGTTCTTGTGCTTCCTCCATGGTAACGGCAATGGTAAGGCTGGGATTATTGAGATTCAAAATAGCAACGGGATAGGTATCTGTAGGCATTTTATCGCTCCTGGGTAATTTCTTCATCGAGGGTTTGAACGGTCTCTTTGACCTTTATTTCAGGCTGGGGTTTGTTTTGTTCCACGTTGTCCGCGAGTTTTTCGCGGACACTTGAAACAAACCGTTCTTTTTGGTTGTCGGGTAATTGGTTAGCGACTTTTTCAGCCAAGGCTATTGCCGTGGCGGAAGGCGCAAGGTTGGGGTGTGTTTTTGCGATTTCCTCGGGTGATTTCTCCCGAATCGCTGTTGCTTCTATGCTGTTCTCAGTATGCGTTCCCCTGTCTTGCTGTAGTTTTTTTAATGCCGCTTTATCGGCATCGGTTGGGGAATAGCCTTTTGCTTCAATTCCCTGGGATTGTGCCTCTAGCCACACTTCGCGTTTAAACGACTCGGAGCCTTTTACCTGTAAATGACTCCAACCACGGGCGGCGGCAATTTCCACCATGTCTTTTGCCAAGGCGGTGGAGTCTAGCTTGGTTTTTAGCTTGTCTCCTGCGTCCTCAAAAGCAAGTTTTTCGGTCGCGTTGCCGTAATAGAACTTACCGTCCACTTCCACATACTTTTTCATCAACTTATCAGGCAGCAAGGGGGTTTTTTGATGTTGTTCGGGAACAATATCAAGGTTCGCGATTTGGTATTGACGGCCTTTTAAAGCGGCTTCCTCTGCCCTGGCTTTAGCGATTTCTTTTTTTTGTTCGCGCTCAAGCTGTTCCTGTTCTTCTTTATCTTGTATTTGGGTGGTTTTCTGTTCAGCGCGTTGTGCCTGAAAGCGTAGCTCACGCTCGTGGATAGTATGTAATTCCTCGTTGGCATGATTGACCTCGTAGCCTGCGCCGGCAAGTGCTGAGGCATCCCATAGGGCGGCACGTCTAGCGGGAGAAAGGTTGTTGAGTGATTGACTACCTGCACCACCAACGGTGTTCAGGTCTTTATCTGAAATCCGTTCATCGGCTAACTCAGCAAGTCGCTGTGCCTCTTCATCGGTCAATCGTTCGCCGCCTTGTGGCATGTTTTCAAGTTTGGCATGGAGTTTGTCATATTCAGATTGAACAGAATTATCTTTAAAAAGATCGCCTATTTCTTTGTCAAACTCAGGCGCAATTATTGGTTGTTGCGGCTGTTTGCTCATGCCGCTTCACCCGTAATTTTATTTAAAAAGTCATTTGCCATAGCTTCAAGTTCTTCGTCTGTTAAGTTTTCATTATCGGTTGGAATGGCAATACCGGAGAACTCACAAGAAAAATCGTCAAGAGTCATATTTTCGATATTTGCCACGTCTTCCGGCGTGACGGCACGGGTAACAGTGCGAGCGGCAATATCAATGACAGTGCCGGATTGTCGCTCTTTAATGGTCACTTCTGGTACGCCTGGGGGATCGAGAAGCCGCTGAGTGAACACGGGGTCTTCATAGTAGCGGATTTTAACCGCTTTAATGGGGGGGCAGTTTTCGAGAATGATAAGCGCCTTACGCGCTCCCAGTTGGGTGATCTCCTGGGGCAAGAGCAGGGCGCGGCGCTGGTCAGATTCGGAGTAAGACCGACCCCCACTGCCGGAAAGTTGCTTTGATCGAGAACGGCTTTTGACTGTTTCAAAACCCAACGTATTAGAAATTTCTTCCGCTATTTTGTGATCTTTGGGCGGGAACACAATACGCAAGGCGTGATTTTCCATAAAGGTGTTTGCCCCTTCAACACCGTAAAGCTTCTGATCTCGTAGCTGAGAAGGGGACTGGATGATGGGCAGTAGGCGCAGTCCAAACCCTGCAATGAATGAAACCCCTTTAAAAAGTGAATTCAAGCGCCCCAATGAGGTGAATTCGTCCATGAGCATTAACACCTGGTGTTTGTATTCGCTGTCGGGGTTTTCGTAGTCGGGGAGCTCTCTTATATTGAGATCAATTACCTGCTGAAAAAATAAATTAGTGATTGGTGCGAGACGATCCAGATCATCAGGGGTTATTGCCACATAGATGGACATGGCTTTTTTTCGCAGATCACGCAGATCAAAATCATTGGTTGAAGTTGCGGCATCAATGACGGGGTTTGCCCACAGTTCAAGTCGTGCTGTAAATGTTTTTCTGATGGATGAACGGGTATTTTTCGAGGTATCAAGATAATCATTGAAAGCGGATATACACTCCGAAGACAAAGGATTGCCTTGCTCTTCACGCTCCTTAAAGATTTCTAAATAGCGTTCAGCATCGCCAGATGTTGCCTGTCGGTAGATTTCGCCAAGGGTGACAGGTAAATCGTCTGTTTCCAGCAGATACAGCGTATACGCGAGAAACAAGGAACGACAAGAACCCGACCAGATGGGGTCAGAACCGTCTACATCCGGGTAAAGCATCCCACCTATTTTCTGAATATCGTTGATGCGAAAGTTTACATCATCGCTAATATAGAAAAGCGGATTCCAGCAATGGGTTTTATAGTCCCTGGGAGCAGGGTTGAATAGATAGGTTTGCTGTCCGTGTTTTCTACGAAAACCCGCTGTCAAATCCCAGTTCTCCTTTTTTATATCGAGGATGACAGCGGAACCTTTCCAGGCAAGCAGGTTCGGTATTACGATACCGACACCCTTACCTGAACGGGTGGGAGCCGCCATCAAAACATGCTCACTCCCGCCATGGATCAGGTATTTGTTTCTGTATTTTCCAACAATAATGCCATCCTCTGAGAAAAGCCCGGCTTTTTTGATGTCGGCTGCCACGGCAAATTTTGCGTCGCCATGCAAAGAGCGTTTTTTAGGCGTAAAAAACAGCGCCAAGGGCAGTAGAAGAACCCCTATAGCACCGAAAGCGGCTAACCCCATTTTAGACATGACGGCTTCATCGTCTTTATAGATGAAGTAGTAATCGTATAGGGTCATTAGGTTGGCGTTGTTGTAGTCCAGATTGACAAGCAACAGGAACAGCATTGCCGCAATGTATGCGAAAGCGGCGCAGAAAAGCAATATCCCTGAAACAACAATGAGTGCTTTAGCCCATTTGGGCGCGTTTGAATAGAGGATCATAGTATATTTCCGTGATTACTCGCTTTCTGTTGATAACTTTCATTTGTACGATGACATCAACGCACATGAAAAGCAGTTGTTTTATGTCCTGGCGGCTCATGGTGGAGCCTGACTGTGATTCTTTAAGGAAAAGCACCAGTTGTTCTATTGCCAGTTTCGCGCTGTTGGCGTGCATACTGGTAATCGATCCTGGGTGTCCAGAATTGACATTTCGGAGATAATAGAAAGCTTCGTCCCCGCGTATCAGTTCTGCAAGAAAGATGCGGTCTGGCTTCATCCGAAGGGAGCTTTCCAGTAATTGTTGCTGGTCAATTTCAGATACACCAAGCCCCCCGGCACTGTAAAACAGCGGCACCACATTCTGATGTGAGACGTAGATTTTCAGTTCATCCACATTTTCAATCGAAAGTAACCGTTCATCATTCGGTACCAAATTGATAAGGGTTTTCATCAGCGTGGTTTTACCGGAACCTGTGGAGCCGGAAACGATGATGTTTTGGCGCGAGGCAACCGCAAGTTCCAAAAACTCTTTGTAGCGTTTTTGTTGTTGAAGTTGGGTAAGTTGTTCTTCTTCAGGCGAAAGGTCTTCAGCCGAATCTTGAACTACATCAAAAGCGCCAGCGCGTTGGTAATCATCGAGGGACAATTCCACGTTGGATGGTTTGCGAATGGTAATTGATACGCGGTCACGGGGAACAGCGGGGCTTGTGACAAGCTGAACCCGCTCACCCGTGGGCAGTGTTGCTGAAACCACCGGGGTGACTTCATCTAATTTTTGTCCTGAATAGCTTGCTATATATTTGGCAAGGTGGCGGCATTTTTCAAGGGTGAGTTCTGGCAGTTCGTGGCGCTTCCAGCCCTTGCGTGATTCCGTAAAAACAACCCCTGGGGCGTTTATACAAATTTCGGTATTTTCGGCGTTATCAAGAAAAGCCGATAAAATTTGCAGGTTTTCACGCAAAGGACCGGAGGTGTCAGTTTGTAAGTTCAATGTCATACACTCCTCTGAAGTCCAGATCACGGGCGACAAAAATATTGATGTGATCGCCCTGGTTTTTCACCAATGTGGGTTTAATGCCTACGGAATCTTTCAGGACAATAGTAGCTATGTCCTCACTGGCTTTGGTTGTGTTTGAAAATTCGATTGAATCACCGTTAGTGTTGCCTGTATTCGCTAAGGCATAAGCGGAAAAATCATCGACCAAGGAAAGCAACATTGCCGCGCCAAATCGTTCCCAAAAATGGCGGTTGATATAGCCCGATAGCCCGGAGCGTCCGAGTGCGTCCGTGCCTGGGGAATCGAGGGAAACAATAACGCCGTTTGGCGTTTCTACCCGTGTCCAGATCACGAACAATCGAGCCTGTCCGCGTTGTAGGGAAGATTGGTATTCTCCGACTAATTTTGAGCCACGTTCGAGCAATAATAATTTGCCATCGGCTGAATATACGTCCCGAGACAAGCGGCAAGCGGTCATCCCTGGTACATCGCTAGATAGCGCGGTTTCTAACACACAATCTAAAAATGTCCCCTGGGTGAGCATGAAAGATCGATCTATGATGATCGATGCTTTCGAGCCTTTGAGGCGTGAAGGGGATAAACGAGCATCGAGGCTATCGGCTTCAATGGTGTCTCTCATGCCTACCAGCGTCGAAGTTCCCCCGCCCCGATTGCCGTTTCCATGGTTCATGGTTACAAAAGGCGACGCACCCGAATTACTGCCGACTTTCGTCGCAAATAGGTCAGATTTGCGTTTGCGCTCTTCCGGTGTAATCGGTTTCTTAGTGGGTTTTTGCGCCCGTAGGATTGGTTGGGGTCGTGGGATATAGATTGGCACAGGTTCGTTCTTTTTTGGGGGTTCCTGAGCCACCACAGGCGTGGGAGCGGGTTGCTCCCGTGGCGGCGGTGGCGGTGGGTTCGAAAGAGGGGGCAGGATGCTACTGACGCGCCCCTGCTGTTGTACCACTTCAGGGGTTTTGTCGCCAAAACCACCATTAACCCAAATCAGGGCAACCCCGGCAATAGCTGATACTACCAGTATGCCTAGGGTGTTCGCCCCTTTGGGTCGTTCTCTGTTGAGCGAAGGAAAACCTCGCTCGGCCTCTTCGTCCTGGATTTCAGCTTCCTCTGTTGGGTTCTTGTCGCTCATTGCTTGATTACTCGCTGAATATCGGGGTCTGTGGAGCCTGTGCTAGCCCCTTGCTGTTTGCGTTGATAGCCCTTGTTGACGATACAGGCCACATTTTCCCCGCGACGCAATACCAAGCGTTTAAAGACTTTGTGGAGAATTACCGTATTGTCCTTAATATGGATATTGATAAGACTTTCTTTTCCATGTTCATCCTCCATAAAAAAGGCAGGAAGGTCTGTGCCTGGGGCAAACTCAAGATAGGTAAAGCGGTTGTCGTCAAATGCCTGCTCTGGCGCAATGGATGCACTGCCCTTGATCCAGTAATTCCAATTGCTGGGAGAAATCGGGTCTTCATCGGTGAGCTTTTGTTTAAGCAATTCCATTTTTTTTACATCGTCGGCTTTTGATTTTTTTTCGTCGGGGTAATCGAAATCAAGCTGAAAAAGCATTTGTTTTGCATCTGGGGTTTCTGCCTCACTTGCCAACAACAAAAAGTTGTACGTCCGTTTGTTGGTTAAAACGGTCATATTGGTGTCGGCTTTATTCGCGGTTGGCTTAATAAACAGATGGTTGGCTGTCTTGGCAGTTTTCCAGGCATCCTTATCACCGAGAACCACTTTATCTACCAACTCAGTTGCACCAAATTGAATGTGTGTTGAAAAACCGTAGTGGCTGTGAATAATAATGACTTGGGCAGGGTTGTAATCGACAGAAGTAATCCGATAATCAAAGCCGTTGCTTTTAGGTACTTCAGCGGCATTGAGCATCGCAGAGAACGCAATGAGTAGAACTATCGAAAATGTGTTTTTCATAGTTTATTCTCCAACAAACTCAGGATCATTACGGTAATCATCCACAATGAACCCCAATGGACTTATCAAGCGGTCTTCAGGCGCCATTTCCGCGTTGGTGTATGAAAAGGTGATGGTTGCCGCCCAGTGGGAAGGCGGGTTCCGTTGTCCCGCTCTTTCCACAAGTTTTGTATAGCGCACGATAGCCACATTTTTTGATAAGAAAGTTATCAGGCGAATCTTGACAGTGACGCTTGCGCTGTTTCCGTAAACACGAACAGGGGCTTTTTCATTTCTGTCTGGATCGGTGTATTCAGCATATTGCTGTGATACTTTTTGAGAAGACATTAGCCCGACCGCATAACGGTCACTCTGCAATGTTGGGATCAAATAGCGTTCCCTGATCCTGATATATTTTGAGAGAAAATACTTATCGACTACCTCAGAATAGTCCCGGTTTTTCGCATTCTCCAAGCCAGCGACCACATCTACAATGCCTGTCGTGTTGTCCACCCGTAACACGAACGGTTTAACGGTTTTAAGGGGTGTGAGTGCTGCCACGGCAAACACTGCCGCTATTGCCAACACCGTGGCGATAGCCGCAACCCACCAAGCGCGAGATTCCGATTTTTTCGCGGATACAAGCCTATCTGTTTCCCAGCTTGCCGCGTCCCGGTACAAATCCTCTTCTTTTGTCTTTTTCATTGGTCAATTACTTTTAATCCATTATTTTCAATATTTAATTGAATATTCATTTTGTTATCTTCTGAAGATACCGAAACAGCGGGATAAAGCGATTTGTCGTTAATCATCCTCAGTGGTTCGGCTGGGTCGCACTGTGGTGG
>NZ_JBHNMF010000108.1:0-8495 GCF_048562965.1 Thiolapillus sp.
GGTGATGCTGGTGAGTATCGTGCTGTTTTTCCTTGCGGCCAACGGGCATCTGCTCAGAAAGCTGCTGCGCGTGCTGTTCGAGGAAAGACGGCTTTCGCAAACGGCGCTGACGGCCATCGGCGAAGCAGTCATTCGCCTCGATGAGCGCGGACATATCCTCAAATTCAATCCCATGGCGGAAAAGCTCTCCGGAATGTCGTCTGTGGAAGCCGAGGGAAAAGATGTGGACGATGTGTTTCGCCTGGTGTATTCAGACAATGGCCGGCGTTTCTCCCTGCAGCACTATCTGGCCGGTGAACATGCCGACTTCCATCATGTGCTGGCGCTGAAGAATTCACAGGGTGACGAATACCAGGTCAGTGTGGCTCTCAGTACCGTGCCCGGGGGGAACGGTGACAGACGGACAACGGTGATGGTGCTGAGTGATGTCACCAAGGAGCATGCACTGGCCAGCGAAGTCACCCACAGGGAAACGCACAATGTGCTTACCGATCTTCCGAATCAGGATCTGATCGTAAAGCGTCTCAGGAATGCGCTCGCCAGAGCTTCCATGAATGGCAAGTCGCTGGCCGTTGTGTATCTGGATATCGACTATTTTTCCAAGATCAATGAAGCGCGTGGCATCGAAGTGGGAAATCATCTTTTGCAGGCCGTGGCCGACAAGCTCAGTGATTTTCTCGGCGAGAAGGTGGATATCGGCCATATCGGCGGTGATGAATTCCTGCTTGTCCTGGAGGAACACAAGATCGACCGCTCCCTCGAAGACATGGTAGGGCTGATCTTTCGCTCTGTTCGCCCGCCCCCTACATCTTTCTGAGGGGGATGTCCGTGTGTCTGTGACCCTGGGAGTCAGTATGTTTCCTGAGCATGGCGATGATCCTGAACTGCTCATACGCCGCCATGCATGCGGGGAAAGATGAGGGTGGTGGTCAGATCATTTACTATGAGCCTGGCATGCAGGACCGGGCCAACCGTGCGCTGGTGATAGAGGCCCAGCTTCATCAGGCCCTGGATTCCGGGCGCTTCGAGGTTTTCTATCAACCGCTGATCGAGGTATCCACCCTGAAGGTTACGGGTGTTGAGGCGCTGGCCAGGCTCAGGGATGCCGACGGCAGCTATATTCCTCCAGACGAGTTCATCAGCGTTGCAGAGCGTATTGGGCTGATTGCCGAGATGGGGTATCAGCAGTTGTACAAGGCCTGTGTCCAGCTCGAACAATGGCGTCAACAGGGGTTCTCGCTGCGCCTGTCATTCAATTTTTCACCCCGGCAGATGAGCAGCCCCAAGCTCATCGAAAAAATCGAACGCATTTTCAAACTGACCGGTTTTGCCCCGGAATTCCTGGATTTCGAGATCACTGAAAACCTGCTGCTTTCCAACGACCGGCTGGTAGAGCATGTCCTCAAGCAGATACAGGCCATGGGGATAGGTGTAACCATCGATGATTTTGGCACGGGGTGCAGTGCCATGAGTTATCTGACCCGCTTCCATTTCGACCGGCTCAAGATTGACCGTTCTTTTGTTTCCGAGCTGCATGTCCGCACCGGTTCCACCGCCATCACGTCCGCTATCATCACCATGGCGCATGACCTCGAAATGGGTGTTGTTGCCGAAGGCGTGGAAAACGTGGAACAGTTTGAACTGCTGCGATCACAGGGCTGCGACGAAATTCAGGGTTACTTCCTGGGAAGACCTGTGCCTGCACATGAGCTGCAGGAATATCTGGAGGCCAATCAGGGCTATGCCAGGCTTCCTTCCTGATCCACAGGACTTAGACAAAATGTCTAACCAGGAAGTATTTCCCCAAACACTTGAAAAAGCTTGAAATCCTGCTGATATTCTCCTAGAATCCGCGCTCCTGATCGGTTTTCGGGTCGATCCTCCTTGCCTCACTGCCCGCGCAGGAGGCTGATTACTAGCCATAAGGAGCTACAATGCGACACTATGAAATCGTTTTCATGGTCCATCCGGACCAGAGCGAGCAAGTGCCATCCATGACCGAGCGTTATATCGCCAGCATCAAAGAAGATGGTGGGCAGATTCATCGCCTGGAAGACTGGGGCCGCCGTCAGCTTGCCTACCCCATCAACAAACTGCACAAGGCACATTACGTGCTGATGAACATCGAATGCGAAAGCAAGACTCTGAAGGATCTTGAAACCGCTTTCCGTTTCAATGATGCAGTGATTCGTCACCTGACCATCCGTCGTGATGATGCCCTGACTGAACCCTCTCTGCTGGCCAAGGCCGATGAGAAAGAAGCAGCGCCTGAAGTTGCAGCCGGATAACGGGAGGATATAGATATGTCACGTTACATGCGTCGTAGAAAGTATTGCCGTTTTACTGTGGAAGGCATCACCGAGATCGATTACAAGGATCTCGCGCTGCTGAAGCAGTATGTCAGCGAGTCGGGCAAGATCGTGCCCAGCCGCATTACCGGCACCAGCGCCAAGTATCAGCGCCAGTTGGCAACCGCCATCAAGCGTGCGCGTTTTCTGGCACTGATGCCTTTTACCGATTCCCACAAATAACTTCCTGTAGTGATTTAACAAAGTAATTTATTGCTTTGTTATTCAAGGAAAATAGAGTGAATAACTCTCTGTGGATTTTGCAGCCGGCGGACAGGAAGTCTGCCGTTGCCGCTGTAAAGAAAGACCGATGAAGGCGCTGGCCACCTTCATCATGAAAGGCCGCATGCAGGCCGTCATGGTAGCCGCCGTGTTTACCGTGCTGGCGCTGCTGATCACCCCTCTGGGGATAGCCAGCTCGGCGGTGATCGCCCTGGTGGTACTGAGGAACGGCGTCCGTGAAGGGCTCCTGATCACGGTGCTGGGGGGGGTGGCATTGTCCGCCCTGGGACTGCTGATCTTCGGGCAGCCGCTGTCACTCGCCATTGCCGGCCTGTTGCTGTGGGTGCCCATGCTGGTGCTGGGCGAGCTGTTGCGGGCAACGCGCTCCCTTCGGCTGGTGCTCGAAGTGGCTGTGATACTGGGAGCCTTGCTGATTGGCATGCAGTATCTCGTGCTCGATGACGTACCGAAGTTCTGGTTCGGCATTCTGGACGAATACAGTGCCCAGATGATGGACCCGAATGTGGTCAGCGATGCAGACCGCAAGCTCATGGTGACAGAAATGGCGCCGTGGATGGCCGGAGGAATGGGGGCAGCCTGGTTTTTACAACTGGCCCTGTCTCTTTTTCTGGCGAGAAGCTGGCAGGCCAGCCTGTACAATCCGGGTGGTTTTGCCAAAGAACTGCGGGAACTGCGGTTGGGGTACTGGCTGCTGATCCTGGTGCCTGTGCTGCTGGTGATCGGCAGTCTGTCGGACAAACCCGGCCTGGCGTCACAGCTGGCGCTAGTGGGTATGACAGCTTTCTTTTTGCAGGGCGTAGCCCTGGTACATGGCCTGGTGCAGGAGTTCAAGGCCAACCAGGGGTGGTTGCTCGGTTTTTATATATTGTTGGTCATTGGCATGCCGGCGAGTTTTACCGCGGTATCCGCAGCAGGCTTTGCTGATGGCTGGTTGAATTTTCGGGCGAGAGTCCGGGCTCGCAAGCCCAGCGGCGGCGAGTAAGAGACCTAATGAGGTACTAGTAAAATGGAAGTGATTCTTCTGGACAAAATAAGTGGCCTGGGTGATCTGGGTGACAAGGTGGCGGTCAAGCCAGGTTATGGCCGTAATTTTCTGATTCCCGGTGGCAAGGCGATTCCTGCCACCAAGGACAATCTCGTCGAATTCGAGAAACGTCGGGCTGAGCTGGAAAAAGATGCGGCAGAAAAACTGTCCGTGGCCGAATCCAGGAAAGCCGCTGTCGAAGCGCTGGAAGGCGTCACCATCAGCCACAAGGCGGGTGAAGAGGGCAAGCTCTTCGGTTCTGTGGGCACCGCGGATATTTCCCGCGCCTGCACCGAAGCCGGTGTGGCGATCGAAAAGAACGAGATCCGCCTGCCGGACGGACCCATGCGCGCCACGGGTGATTTTGACGTGGTTCTGCATCTGCATCCTGACGTGAATGCCACCCTGAAAGTGGTCATCGTCGCAGAAGAGTGATCCGGCAGACCGGGTGTCCCGTGCAGATTTGAGTGTTGCCGCTGGAGTTTGACGGCAATTCTCTTGTTCTGAATTAAAAAGCCGCGATAAGGCATTGTCTTGTCGTGGCTTTTTGTTTTTTTATTGCTGCGCTGTTCTCAAGCTGCGTATTTTTCTGTAACCTTCCAGCATGTCGTTTGATCCCTCTTTGTCCGAGCCCATTCCCGACTATCCGGAAGCGGATCAGGAAGTGGAGCAGCTGCGCATCCCCCCTCATTCGGTGCAGGCGGAACAGTCTGTCGTCGGTGGCCTGATGCTGGACAACAGCACCTGGGACCAGGTGGCGGACCGGGTGGGCACGGAAGACTTCTACCGCCGTGAGCATCAGCTGATTTTCTCCTGCATCAGTATTCTTGCCGAAGAACAGAAGCCTTTCGATGTGGTTACCCTGGCGGAAGAACTGGAGCGGCGCGAGGAGCTGGAGGATGTGGGAGGTTTGCCCTATCTGGCCTCTCTGGCGGAAGACACACCCAGCGCGGCAAATATACGCGCCTATGCCGATATCGTGCGGGAACATTCGGTCACCCGGCAGCTGATTCGCGTGGGCACCGAGATTGCAGAAAGCGGTTTCCGCCCGGAAGGACGCAAGGTTGCCGAATTGCTGGACAACGCCGAGACCAAGGTATTCAAGATTGCCGAGCAGCGGCAGAAGGAAGGCGAGGGCTTTCAGGCCATCAAGGGACTACTGGTCAAGGCTATCGACCGTATCGAGGAGCTGCAGAGCAACGACGATCCCATTACCGGCATCAGTACCGGTTTTGATGATTTCGACGAAAAGACTTCCGGGCTGCAGCCTGCCGATCTGGTCATCGTGGCCGGCCGGCCTTCCATGGGAAAGACCACCTTCGCCATGAATATCGCCGAAAACGCGGCTATCAAGTCCGGTCTGCCGGTGGCGGTATTCTCCATGGAAATGCCCGGCGAGGCGTTGACCATGCGCATGATCTCCTCGCTGGGCCGTATCGATGGCCATCGCATCCGCACCGGTAAGCTGGAAGATGACGAATGGCCGCGTCTGACCTCCGCCATCAATATTCTCAATCAGACCAAGCTTTTCATTGATGATACCCCGGCGCTCAGCCCCACGGACCTCCGCGCCAGGGCGAGACGCCTGATGCGGGAACAGGGTGGCAAGCTGGGAATGATCGTCATCGACTATTTGCAGCTGATGCAGATTCCCGGTGGTGGCGAAAACCGCACCAATGAAATCTCCACCATATCCCGCAGCCTCAAGGCGCTGGCCAAGGAACTGAATGTGCCCGTGGTCGCCCTTTCCCAGCTCAACCGCAGTCTGGAACAGCGCCCCAACAAGCGCCCCATCATGTCGGACCTGCGTGAATCCGGCGCCATCGAGCAGGATGCCGATCTCGTGGTGTTCATCTACCGCGATGAAGTCTACAACGAGGAAAGCCCGGACAAGGGAATGGCAGAAATCATCATCGGCAAGCAGCGCAACGGTCCCATCGGTACGGTGCGTCTGACCTTTCTCGGCCAGTTCACCAAGTTCGAGAACTACATCAATCCGGTGTATGGCGACCCCGTACACTGAGATTTTCCCACCCGATGCCTTTTTCCCCCTGGATTGAAATCGACGCCGGCGCCCTGCGGCACAACCTGGCGGTCGTGCGCAGGCATGCGCCAAATGCCAGGGTGATGGCCGTGATCAAGGCTGATGCCTATGGTCACGGTGTGCTGCTTGCGGCGGATGCCCTGCAGGATGCCGATGCCTTTGCCGTGGCGCGGGTGGGAGAGGCGGTGCAGTTGCGTGAAGCCGGTGTGGACAAGCCACTGCTGGTGCTGGCCGGGGCTCATGATGCCGAAGAACTGGCGCAGGCCGCGAAGCAGCAGGTGGAGCTGGTGGTGCATCACGATGCCCAGCTGCAGCTTCTCGAGAATGTCCGCCTGAGCGAATCCGTGCCGGTGTGGCTCAAGCTCGATACCGGCATGAACCGCCTGGGCTTTTCACCTTCCCGGACAAAGGAAGTCCTCACCCGGCTCGAGGCACTGCCTGGGGTATCCCGTATCGCGGGCGTGCTCACTCATCTTGCCAATGCCGATGACCTGGGTGACGAGATGACCAAGTTGCAGGTGCAGCGCTTCGGGGAAGCCACAGCCGATCTGGATCTGCCCCTTTCCATCGCCAATTCCGCAGGCATCATGGGCTGGCCGTCCACCCATGCCGACTGGGTGCGGCCGGGCATCATGCTCTACGGTGCCTCGCCTTTTTCCGTGTTGGCGGATGAACTGCAACCGGCCATGACTTTCTGCGCCCGCCTGATTTCCACCAAGACGGTTCAAAAGGGTGAACCTGTCGGTTACGGCGGCATCTGGCAGGCACCCGAAACCCTGCCCATGGGCGTGGTGGCTGCCGGTTATGGGGATGGCTATCCCAGGGAAATGCCTTCCGGAACCCCTGTGCTGATCAACGGCGCCGAGGTGCCCCTGGTGGGACGGGTTTCCATGGATACCCTGATGGTGGATCTGCGCACCCAGCCCCGGGCGCGGGTCGGTGACGAGGTGATCCTCTGGGGCAGGGGGCTGCCAGCCCGTGTCATTGCCGAAGCGGCCGAAACCATCCCCTATACCCTTTTCTGCGGTATCACGGCGCGGGTACGCAGAAGGCTGCGCTGATGGCCAGGGAAAAGACATTGTACGTGTGCCGTGAATGTGGCGGCAGCTTTCCCAAATGGGCAGGGCAATGCGCCGACTGCGGGGCCTGGAACACGCTGCAAGAATCGGCGGTAGAGTCAGGCAAGGCTGCAGCTCCGCGTTTCGCCGGTTATAGCGGTGATGCTGCGGCAGCGATGATCCGTCCCCTGTCCAATGTGGATATGGAAAAGACCCGCCGCACCGCGACGGGATTGCCGGAGCTGGACCGGGTGCTGGGTGGCGGTCTGGTGCAGGGGTCTGTGGTGCTCATCGGTGGTGATCCCGGCATCGGTAAATCCACCCTGCTGATCCAGGCGCTGGCCAGTCTTTCGGAGTATATGGAGCCTCTCTATGTGAGCGGTGAGGAATCTGCGGAGCAGATCAGTCTGCGGGCCGCGCGCCTGGGGCTTCCCGTGGACAGGCTGCAACTGCTCACGGAAACCTGTGTGGAGCGGATACTGACCCTGGCGGCGAAGCACCGTCCCAGTGTCATGGTCATGGACTCCATTCAGACCTTCTATTCGGAACAGCTGCAGTCCGCGCCCGGTGCCGTGGCCCAGGTGCGCGAATCTGCGGCTCAGCTGGTGCGTTTCGCCAAGCAGACAGGTATCAGCCTGTTCCTGGTGGGGCATGTCACCAAGGAAGGGGCGCTGGCCGGCCCCCGCGTGCTGGAACACATGGTAGACACGGTGCTCTATTTCGAGGGTGAGGCAGGCAGCCAGATCCGGCTGGTGCGCGCCATCAAGAACCGTTTCGGTGCGGTCAACGAACTGGGTGTGTTCGCCATGACCGACAAGGGACTGAAAGAGGTCAGCAACCCGTCAGCCATCTTTCTGTCCCGCCATGAGGAACAGATCGCCGGCAGCGCCATACTGGTGACCCGGGAAGGCACCCGCCCCCTGCTGGTGGAGGTGCAGGCGCTGGTGGATCAGAGCTCTCTGGGCAATCCCCGGCGTGTGGCGCTGGGACTGGAGCAGAACCGCCTGGCCATGCTGCTGGCCGTGCTGCACCGCCATGGTGGTATAGGGCTGGTGGATCAGGATGTGTTCCTGAATGTCGTCGGTGGCGTGCGTGTGACCGAGACCGCGGCCGATCTGCCGGTACTGCTGTCGGTGCTGTCCAGCTTCCGTGACCGGCCCCTTCCCCAGGGACTGGCAGCCTTTGGCGAAGTGGGACTGGCTGGCGAGATCCGGCCGGTACCCAGCGGTGAAGACCGGGTGCGTGAGGCTGCCAAGCACGGTTTTACCCGCATCCTGCTGCCTGCGGCCAACAAGCCGCGCAGACCCGTCAAGGGTATCGAAGTGATTCCGGTGCAGCGTCTGTCCCAGGCCCTGTCTGTCCTTTTCGAGTGATGGCTGCCTGGCTTCCGACAACCCTGTTCGACTGGGTGATTCTGCTCTATCTGTGCTGGTGCCTCCTGCGGGGCTGGCGGCGGGGATTCTATCCTGAACTGTATGCCGCACTCAGCGCTGTTTTGCTGCTGGCCATGCTGGCGGGATTCAGCCTGACGACGGTATTGTGGCGTTCTCTCGATCATCTGCTGAATGATTATCTACATCTGTCGAGGTTGCTAGGACTGCTGTTGTTGCTCGGGCTCATGGTCTGGCTGCTGTGGAAAATACGCGCGTATCTTACCGGTCTAGAGTTTAGAGTAAGCAACATTGTTCCACCGTATATTTTCGGGTGAAATAAAGTTGCTATTTTGTTCATACTGCCCGTTAGAGCTTGTTCTATACGCTGATTGCTGCATCCTGCTC
>NZ_JBHNMF010000109.1:0-8483 GCF_048562965.1 Thiolapillus sp.
GCTTCCGCAATAAAGAGCGGTTTGCCAATGCCATTTACTTCCATCTCGGCGGGTTGGATCTTTACCCTGATGGGATTACTAGATGATGGGCGCCCACTCAATCAGGGGAAGAGCCCTTTTTTTTGACAAAAGGCATTGACGGTGTGGGAGCTGCGCCCTTTCAACAGACGAATGTTTTCTGGCAGGGTGCACTGTTTCAAGCTTATCAGTCCGTGCAGATGGTCGGGCATGACCACCCATGCCTGCCAGATCAGCCGTTGCTCTGTTTCCAGACGCCGCATTTCCCGGATCAGCAGACGGGCCGCCTGAAATTCCTGAAAGACGGCCCGGCGCCTGTGGGTGACCAGGGTCAGGAAATAGTCCTGACCGGGTTGAGAAAAACGGCCTTTGCGTAAAGCGTTGTAGGACATCCTTGTCCTCCTTTGGATAACGGGTTGATCGTAGGTCGGGCTTCAGCCCGACGAGAATTTTGGGTGTTCCTCTGCGTAGGTCGGACTTCAGTCCGACAATCCCATGCGTCATGGCTTGCCTCCGGGCAGGCGCAGACCCGTTTTTTTCAGGATGCGGCTGCTGAAAAGGACTTCGTGGCCCAGGTCGTCATCTCCGAGCAGGGCGGCGATCTTCTCGACTTTCTGCATCACTTCTTCCCTGTCCCGGCCATGCACCATGGCGAACAGGTTGTAGTTCCACAACGGTGGGTGTTTGGGGCGATGGTAGGCGTGACTGACGAAATCCAGGGCGCCCACCCGTTCTCCGCAGGCCTGGATGCGGTCTTCGGGCACTTCCCAGACACTCATGCCGTTGCCGCGAAAGCCCAGGACATAATGGTTGGGTACGGCGCCGATGCGGCGGATGATGCCGGATTCCTGCATGGCCTGCATGCGCGCCATGACGGTGGCTTCGTCGCTGTCCACGTGCTCGGCTACCACGGCGTAGGGGCGCTCTGCCAGGGGCAGGCCGGCCTGGGTGGCTTCGATGATGGCGCGGTCGAGAGCGTCCATGCTCAGGCGGTTCCTGTCGGGTGTAAGCTAGGCCAGCGGGAGAGAACACCGAAAGCTTTTGTCGGGCTGAAGCCCGACCTACTGGGGGTGGTCTGTATCCGGGAATCGGTCATGCTCATACCTCGAAATGCAGGCCCACGAAGAATTCCTGCTGCTTGGGCATGTTGTAAATCGGATAGCCGGTGAGCGTCTCGATTTCCGCCAGTACTTCACTGATGCGCTCCGGCGTTTCTGTGGCCAGGACAAACCACATGTTCAGGTCGTGATCCCGGGCGTAGTTGTGGGCGACCTCGGGAAAGCTGTTGACCTGTTCCGCGACTTTGTCGAAATCTTCTTCGGGCACGGCCATGGCGCACAGACTCAGTCCACCGCCCATGCGTTCGGCATGGAACAGGGGGCCGAAACGGGACAGGCGTTTGTCATCCAGCATGGCTTTCAGGCGCCGGATCAGCTCCCTTTCATCGATGCCCAGCCCGGCAGCAGCCTGTTGGTAAGGGCGTTCGCTGATGGGGAAACCGAGTTGCAGGGTGTTGATGATGGCGCGATCGATGGCGTCCATGGAAGGTGTTGTTCCGGCAGGGTTAGAGGTATCTGGCACCACGTTGTTTGAAGCGCTCACCGCTAAACAATACCTCATGGGGGATGTCCTGCAAAGCTTCGGATTCCACCAGGCTGTCGAGGTAATTCAGCACCCGCTCCCGATCCTTGCCGTGAATCATGCAAAACAGGTTGTAGGGCCATTCCGGCAGGCGTCTGGGTCGCTGGTAGCACAGAGTCACGCAGGCGTGTCGTCCCAGTGCCTTGCCTACCCGGCGCGTCTGGTCATCGGGCACATCCCAGACCACCATGGCATTGGCGGTATAACCCAGTTCGTGGTGCCGCACGACGATGCCCATGCGCTTGATAACGCCGTCTTCCTGCATGGCCCGGATGCGCTGTATCACCGTTTCCTCGGGCATGTCCAGCTGCTTCCCCAGTTCGGCGTAGGGGCGGCTGCTCAGAGGCAGGCAGCCCTGGATGAGAGCCACCAGCCTGCGGTCCTGGGCATTCAGCACCACAGAGGGAACCCCAGGTCGATGTGATACTGCTGTTCCAGGGGTAGGTCCATGACGGCATAACCGGTGCGCCGCTGGATGTCCTGTATGACCTGCTGCAGGCGTTCCTGGTCCTTTGCGGTGATCACGAACCACAGATTGAACGCATGTTCCCGCTCGTAGTTGTGATTGACTTCCCCAAAGCTGCTGACGATGGTGGCAACTTGGCGCAGCTTTTCCACCGGGACGGACATGGCAGCCAGTGTGCTGGCGCCCAGCCGCTTGGGCTTGAATACCGGTCCCACCCGGCTGATGAATCCCTGATCCCTGAGCTTCTGCAGAATATCCAGCACCAGTGCCTCACTGGTGCCCAGCTGCTCGGCAATGTCCGCATAGGGCGTTGCGGTGAGGGGAAAGCCCTTCTGGTACTCGTTCAGCAGGCGCTTTTCCAGTGTGGACAGTTCCGGCTCGATATCTGTCGTGATGCTGGGATATTTCCTGACGGCAGGGGTGGCCATGGTCACAGTCCTGTCTTGTGGGCACGATCGGTGAAGAAGATGCCGCTGGGCTTTTGCGCCTTGAAGCGGGTTTTCAGCTTCATTGTGCGGGTGTCGTAGACCTGTATCTCATCCTTGTCGCGTACGGAAATCCACACTTCCTCGCCCCGGGGGGTGAATTCCATGTGCAAAGTGCCCTTGCCGGTTTTCAGGGTCTTGATTATTTTCAGGGTTTCACTGTCGATGACCTGCACCGTGTCATTGTCCGGAAAGGCAAAGTTGACCCACAGTTGCCGGCCGTCAGGACGGGCCATGACGAAGACCGGCTGGCCGTGGACGGGGATGCGTCCGGCTTCCTGCCAGTCGCCCATGTTCATCACCAGCACTTCGTGATGACCCACTGCGGGCAGAAAAGCACGGTCGCCCGCGACGGCCCAGCCTTCGAGATGGGGCATCTTGTATACCGGCAACTGTTTTTCACCCTTGCCGTAATGATCGAGTATGCGTTTCAGGCCTTTTTCCGGGTGCCACAGATCCAGCAGGGCCAGACCGTCTTCACCGAACAGGCCATTGATATAGTAACGGCCATCGGGCGTGATCAACCCGTCATAGGGCAGGCGCCCGGTATTGGTGAACTTGGTCAGCGCGGGCCTGGCCGGATCTGTCATGTCCAGAA
Source organism: Thiolapillus sp. (assembly GCF_048562965.1). Classification (NCBI taxonomy): domain Bacteria; kingdom Pseudomonadati; phylum Pseudomonadota; class Gammaproteobacteria; order Chromatiales; family Sedimenticolaceae; genus Thiolapillus; species Thiolapillus sp. The sequence continues at coordinate 3,209 of NZ_JBHNMF010000109.1, forward strand.
TCCAGGTCTCGCCCGTGTCGTAGAGGGCAAAGACGAAGCGCTGATCCGGAGCGTCCACCAGGCCAACGGTCTTGGAACGCTTGTCCTTGAAAGGTGTGGCGGGGATATCGGCCACCAGTGACAGGTCATCCGAGGAAAATACTTTCACGCCCCCCGGCGTGTAGTTGGATACAGCTACCAGCTTGCCGTCCTGGGAGATAGCGCCGCCAATGCTGTTGCCGCCCTGGAGCACCCGCTTGATGATCTTTCCGCAAAGAATGTCGATCTTGGTCAGGCCGCCATCCCGCCCGAAGACGTAGGCGTAGCGCTCATCCCGGGAGTAAACGGCGGATGCATGGGAGAGATCACCTAGACCCTGGATACGGGACAATACCTTGTGCGCGCTGGTATCGATGACGAGCACACTGCCGCTGGCACGTTCGACGATGATGCCCATATCGCCGGTGCCCCGGGTCAGGCAATCGCCCTGGACGACACCCTGAAGACTTATCAGCAGGAACAGCAGCAGGACTTTCATGGCCGGATGCCCTGTTTCAGCCGGGATGCCAGCCACAAAGCTTCTTCTCTGCTGAGAAAAGGCCGCCAGGGGGGCATGGGAGTGCCCGGGCGGCCATGGAGTATGGTCGAGCCGAGGGTTTCAGCGCTGTATGGTCGCAGGCGCCGGGGTGTCAGTGCAGGTCCCAGGCCACCTTCGAGCCGCATCCCGTGACAGGAACCGCAGTCGTGTTTCAGCAGATACAGCAGTTCTGCCTGGCGGGCAGCAGCCAGCTCTGCATGTGCAGAAGCCGTGTGGCAGGCGGTAATAATCACCGCCGCCAGCAGGGTCAGGCCAAGTCTGTTCATTCCATGCTCTCGGAGAAACTGGGTACGGTTTTCAATGTACCGGCAGCGCCGGTCGGCAACATTGATTGAGGTCAATTGCCCAGGCTTCACCTGACATGCACGATGCCCGTCATTTCCGGATGTGGACCACAACGGTAGGGAAAATCACCGGTTTGCTTGAATACGCGCTCGTAGGTATCACCGGGAAACAGGTAGTCCGGCTCGGGGTCACCCAGTTTCTCGAACCAGACACTGTGGTACTGGCGTTTTTCCCTGTTCGTCCAAATCACTTTGTCACCTTTGTTGATGGTGATTTCCGCCGGGGTGAACTTGAACTTGATGATGCTGACGTCTGTGACGCCTGGTTCGGCTGCCAATACGTTTGTGCCCAACCAGGTCAGGCAGATGAGCAGGATGAAAAGTACGGATTTTTTCATGCTTGGTTTACTCCCTCAGGACTGATGCAGTTCATGCCTAATCGAATCCTACCAAAAAAGGAAGCTGTACGGAGCGGTGTGGCAGGATTTGCGCCAGCCCTGGTATGCAAAAAGCCGGCAGGGCGGTACCTGCCGGCTTTCAAGATCCCGAAATCGGGGGTTATTTGCCTACGGCATTGATCTCGGCTTCCCCGTTGTCCAACCCAAGCTTGTAGCCCAGGGAGACATGGTGGAACCGGCCGTTGCTGTAGTCGTCATGAATGGCGAAGCCGAAGTTGTACAGCTTGCCAGGTTCGATATCCACGTCGCCTGGCTTGCCGGTCTTCAGGGCGCGTTTCATTTCCACCACCCAGGTATTTCCCTCTTTGTGGGCATTGGCCAGGAGTTCGCCGCCACCGCTCATGTGGCGCTGCTCGAGGACATAGCCGTTCTCGGTTTCACCCTTGCCGGACTTGTAGCGCATGAGATCCATGAAGATACCGGATTTCAGCAGCTCGCTGATCTCCTCAGGACTCTTGAGCTTGTCCCAGCCGCCGCGTTTCTTGCCACGGCGTCCCTTGACCTCGATCTTGGTACGGCTTTCCTTGAGGTATTTGGTCACGCCGTTCTTCAGGTCGATGACCTTGGCGGCCTCGCTGGCATCCAGGGTGGCCTGGTCGGGAGCATGAGGCATGTTGCGGGCGTCATGGTGGCAGGTGCCCCAGCAGCCGGCCCGGTCGGCGAATTCCACGTCGTCGGTGGCCAGCATGAAGGCGATCTTCATGGGATTTTCTGGGTCCATCTTGCCGCCTTCAACGAAGGGAACGGGCACGTGGTCTGTGCCTTCCCACTCGAAGCGCAGGTAGAGGTTGTCGGCGTCATGGGCCGCCTGTACTTTGACCGGGATGCTGCCGCGCTTGCCGGGAATGGGCGTTTCCTCGGCTTTTTCGCCGGTGACCATCTTCTTGCCCATGTCGGCAGTTTCTTTGTCGTGGCAGGTGAAACAGCGGTCGCCACCTTTGACGAAGGGGCGTGCACCACCATGGTCCCGGCCGTTGAGCACCCATTCGATGGATGTCTGGCTGGGATAGAACAGGGTGATTTCACGCTCGGGTGCATTGTCCCAGTTGACACCGAATCCCTCGCCGGCTGCTGCTGCAGGGCTGGCGGCGGCCGCTTCGCCTCCGGAAGCTGCGCCGGCACCCTGGGTCGCCAGTGCGGCAGCTACGGCTGCTTCGATGCGTTTCTTCTCTGCTTCCTTGGCAGCCTTGGCGGCTTCGCGGGCCTTTTCCTTCTCCGCTTTTTCTTTGGCGGCCTTTTCAGCGTCCATGGCTTCGACTTCTTTCAGGCCTGCCTTGTACATCTCCGGAACTTTCCGGATAAAGGCAGGATTGGGCGCCTCGAGATTTTCCAGTTCCTCGTCGGTGAGCAGTTTCCTCACGCTCTTGTGAGCGATGCCTTTGTGACAGTCGATGCAGGTCTGTCCGGTCTCAAAGGCGTTCAGATGCTGTTTGCGTGCCCTTGGACGCTGGAATTTGGGGTTCATGGATTCGAAATTGTGGCAGTTGCGACATTCCCTTGAATCCGTGTCCTTCATGGCGGCCCAGACGTGTTTTGCCAGTTCGAGACGCTTGGCATCGAATTTTTCCGGCGTATCCACATCTTTGACGATGAAGTGATGATACAGCTCATTGCTGGCCTGAATCTTGCGGATGACTTTGTAAATCCATTCCTTGGGTACATGGCAATCCGGACATTCGGCTCTCACGCCTGTTCGGTTGGAATAGTGAATGGTCGGCTTGTATTCCTGATAGACGTTGTCCTTCATCTCGTGACAGCCGATACAGAATTCCAGAGTATTGGTTTTCTCCATGGCCCAGTTAAAGCCACCCCAGAAGATGATGCCGAGGATAAAAAACAGGAAGGCTGCGCCGAAACCCAGCTTGCGTTTGGTATTGTCAGTCATGACTATTCACTCCGATGGCAATGCCAACAGACCAGTTGAAATGGATTGATGTCGGGTTTCCCTGCCCGCTGATCCGGATAGTCCAATCCGGATATGAAAAAAGGCGGGCATGAATCACAGCCCATACCCGCCTTTCTCAGTTCACGTTATAGACCGGTTGATCAGGTCACGTGATTTACGCGGTTGTACACGTTGAACTTGCCGGTAGGTGCATACAGGCCTTTGACACGGGCTTTCTCTTTGAGGGTTTTGGCATCAAAGATGATGATTTCACCATTCGGCTTCTTGGAGTCTCCGCGGTTCCAGACAGAAGTCCAGACTTCAGAACCATCGTCGTTGAACTCGATATGAACGGCAGCATTACCCTTCTTTTCGGTCAGGCGGATGGTTTTCACGATCTCATGGGTCTTCTTGTCGATGACCTGGATGGACTGCTTGACTTCATCGTCGGGTGACTTGGTCTGGTCAGCCCAAACGTACTGGGACTTGGGGTGGGTACGGATGAACACACCGGGGCCATCGGTTTCCACGGTATAACAGACCTTCCAGGCCTGGTCAGGGTGGCCGGCAGGATCGTTACCCCAGACGGTGATCAGGCCTACACCCAAGTGGGTTGTGCCGCCTACGGGACCGCATTTGGGATCGTTCCAGTTCGCGCCGGGACCGGGGTGGGGTTTCTTGTCCACGTCGATCATGGCTTCCAGCTTGCGCTCAACAGAGTCGATGACAACCATCTTGTTGGATGCGTTTGCGGCGATCTGGAAATAGCGACCGGTAGGATCGAAGAAACCGTCATGCAGGTACTTGGCACTGTTGATCTCGGTGATCTGCAGGTTGTCCAGATCACTGTAGTCCACCTGCCACATCTGCCCGAGTTCCTTCATGGAGACCAGCCAGGTAGGCGCATGGGGAGTGTCATATACGGCAGCCACGCGGGACTCGTTGACGTACTCGCCATCCACGTTTACGCCGCGTGCGGAGACCACTTTCAGGGGTTCCATGGTCAGCGCATCGAGAATGACGAAATGGGGCGGCCAGTAACCACCACCGATGACGTACTTGCCATCGCCGGATACGGCAACATCGCGTGCATCATAAGCTACCTGGGTCTGGGCGACCTTCATCTTGTCAGGTGTCTGCCACAGGTCCACCTTGGTCATCATGCCGTCACGGCCCATGACGTACCAGAAGCGGCCGGGGTTGGGGACGCTCATGCCTTCATGATGCTCTACGGCCTTGAGAACGTGTACCGCATAGCCGGTGGGGATATGGGCGATGACTTCTTTCTTGTCGCCGTCGATGATGGCGATCTTGCCTACATCGCGCTCGATCACGAGGAAGAAGTTCTTCCAGTTGCGGCCATGCAGGGGCTTGCTGGGATAATCCTTGGGATCCACGAATACCTTGTGACGTTCTTTCATCAGAGAAAGCGGCATTTCCGGTGGAATGGGTGGTGTCTGCTGAATGTAGGAGGCCATGAGACTGATTTCACTCTTCGACAGGATGTCGTCGAAGTTGTTCATGCCGCCTTCTGTTCCGTAAGTGATGATTTTTTCAAGACGTTTCTGACCCAGCTTGATGGTGTTTTTCGGCTCCAGGTTCTTGCCGGTTGCACCTTTACGCAAGGTGCCGTGACAGCCTGCGCAACGCTGGAAGTAGATCGATTTTCCTTTCTCAAAGTCCGCTTCGGACATTTTTGGTGCCTGGTTGGCAGCAGCGGCCGTGGTCGCAATACCGGAAATCGCAAGGCCAATGGCCATGCTCAATGCGGATATACGGTGATTGGTCTTAAACATGTCAGATTACCCCACAGTTGGTATATTGAGCCGAAAGAAATACCTCCGGCTCCCGAAAATATTACGCCCATTGTTTTTTACAATGATCGCTGCAGGGTAATGTGGACTCTGCCGGAAAAACTGACATTGACCTACGTCAAGCAAGGTTTTATTTAATTACTGAAGTTTCCCAGAAATTATTCAAGCCACCATGCGCAGCAGCACAGTGACCAGAGAATTTCCGGGGGGATTGCCGGGTTTGGGGCAAACCCTGGCAAAATTCTCATCCAAAGCTG
>NZ_JBHNMF010000110.1:0-8425 GCF_048562965.1 Thiolapillus sp.
CACCAGCCAGCCTTCTCAGAAGGCTGGCATCAAAGCCCCCTTATAGGGGGCAAAAGGCAAGTCTGCGTTCTAAGAACGCAGATTTTTACTGGTTTTTCTCCTCTGAAACTCTAAACTCTAGAACTATAGACCAATAATTCTGTTTTGCATTGCTATTTCACAAGCAGGACTCATTCGCTGCCAGCCATGGAGAGCGAAGCGAAGGCTGGTAGACCCCAGTAGCCGCGAGGCCGCACTGCTTACCCGTCGTGCGCATAGCGCCAGAGGGGAAGCAAAGTAGGCATCCAAACGCGGCGTCCAGTCATTGGGAGACAAGTACGGAGCAGCAACGAGCTTGCGAAGTTGTTGCGTAGTGCTTGGTGACCAGGACGGCTGGGGCACCAATAGGTTGTCAAAGGCCGAGTCGATTTTGGGGACTGGGATGTCCCAAAATCTATCACGAGGCCGAAGACACACTTGTCTTTTTTCGCGCCCTGGGATGGGACTGGTCGTAGACTTCTGCGAGATGCTGAAAGTCGAGGTGGGTGTAGATCTGGGTAGTGCTGATATCGGCATGTCCCAGCAATTCCTGCACGGCGCGCAGGTCGCCGGAGGATTCCAGCAGATGGCTGGCGAAAGAGTGGCGCAACAGGTGCGGATGGACATGTTGGGCGGCGCCCTGCTCCCTGGCGCGCTGGGCCAGGCGGCTTTGCACCGAGCGGGGGCTGAGGCGCGTACCCCGGGTGCTGACGAACAGGGCGGTTTCATCGTCTTTGGCCAGTTGCGGGCGTACCGTCAGCCAGCGGTCGATGGCCTCCAGCGCCTTTCTGCCTACGGGCAGGCGCCTTGTCTTGCTGCCCTTGCCGGTGACTTCCAGCATGGCGTCTTTGCGGTCCAGGTTGTTCAGGTCAGTAGACACCAGTTCTGCCAGACGCAGGCCTGATGAGTAGAGCAGCTCCATCATGGCCTGATCGCGCAGGTCCAGGGGAGCGTCACCGGGCAGTTCCAGCAGTTGGGCGAGCTGATCCACGTCCAGCGTACCAGGCAGCTTGCGCCTGACCTTGGGCGCACGAACACCGATGGCGGGATTCTGCCGGCTCAGTCCTTCCCGGTTCAGGAGACGGTAGAAGGCGCGCAGGGCCGCGAGGCGACGCTGCAGGCTCCTGGCCGAGAGTCCCTGCTGATGGCGCTGGGCGGCGTAACTGCGGATGCTGACCTGCCGCAACCTTTGCCAGTCCAGTGGCGCCTGTTCCTCGTGCCACTGGCGAAAATCGGCGAGATCCCGCCGGTAGGCGTCAACGGTGCGGGGAGAGAGCCGTCTTTCCAGTGCGAGGTGGTGCAGGAATCTGTCCACCAGTGGATCGCTGGTGGCGGCAGGGCTCATGGGGTGTGACGGATGTCCATGGACTGGAGGCTGAGGCTCACCAGTTCGCCCAGGCGCACCAGAAAATCCACGCTCTTGCCGGAGTGGAAGCGCTGCCTGTCCTTGCTGCCGATGGCGAGAATACCTGACAGATCGCTGGTGCGTATGGGAATGAGTGCGGCGGAACCTTCATCGCCGGCCTGTTCGCCGAACAGGGTCCTGAGCTTGTCTGCCTTGAGGGGGCCGCAGGTGGGTTTGTCGGTATTCATGAAGGTGCGAAACATGGCCAGGCCGGATTCACTCACCTGGGCCTCTTCCAGTTCGCGGGTGGAGAACAGCTTGAGTTCCACCGCGTCGGCGTTGAAACGCTCGCGCAACTCGTCCTGCAGTGTGGCGAGGATATCTTCCCGGCTCTGGGCTTCGATGAGGTTGAGGGTAAGGCGGTGCAGGCGCTGGTTGAGCTGCTCGTTGTCGCGGGCGACTGTCACCAGTTCCTGCAGCTGTTTCTGGTAGGCCTCGGTCTTGTCCTGCAGCATGCGTACCTTGTGTTCGAGCAGCGATACCGCGCCACCGGTCTTGTGGGGTACGCGCAGATCGTTGAGCACATCGATGTGCCGGACGAAAAAACCCGGGTGAGAGAGCAGATAGTCACAAATCTGCTGTTCGAAATCCTGGTCGATGCTGTTGCTCATAGTTCGATGTTACCTTCGAATACCTCTGCCGCAGGGCCACTCATCCACAGGGTTGAATGGCCACCTTCCCAGCATATCACAAGATCGCCGCCAGGCAGATGCACCCTGACCCCTTCCTTCAGCAGGCCCCGCAACTGGCCGGAGACCACGGCGGCACAGGCGCCCGTGCCACAGGCCAGGGTTTCACCGGTACCGCGCTCGAATACCCGCAGGTCGATTTCCGTGGGCGAGCGCACCTTCATGAAGCCCACGTTGACACGTCGGGGAAAGCGCTCGTGTTTTTCCAGCGCCGGCCCCAGGGTTTCCACAGGCGCATTTTTCACGTTGTCCACCAGCAATACGGCATGGGGATTGCCCATGGAAACCGCGCCGATTTGCAGGGTCTGTCCGTTCACTTCGATGTCGTAGACCGGCTGCTCCCTGTCGGCGATGAAAGGGATGGCATCGGGCTGCAATATGGGGCTGCCCATATCGACCCGCACCCAGCCGTTGTCTTCAAGGTAGAGCTGAATGTCACCGCCGCCGGTTCCCACGCGTATTACGTCCCGGTCGCTCAACCCCTTGTTGCGCACGAAGCGGGCGAAGCAGCGTGCACCGTTGCCACACTGTTCCACTTCAGAGCCGTCGGTATTGAAGATGCGGTAATGAAAATCCGTGTTTTCCGACTGGGCTGCTTCCACCAGCAGGATCTGGTCGCAACCCACGCCGAAGCGCCGGTCGGCGAGGAAGCGCAGCTGTTTGGGGCTTAGCTCCACGGTCTGGTTGATGGCGTCAAACACGATAAAATCGTTGCCCAGACCCTGCATTTTAGTGAATTGCATTGCTCAGCCCAGCCTGCCCTGAACGGCCAGGTGCCGGTCGCTGACCTGACTCACCGTGAGTCCATTGAGGGATGCGGCGGCCAGCTGCGCCTGTACTTCTTCCAACGTATAGGCAGCGTAAAGGGATGCTTCGAAGTCCCGGCGCAATACTTCGGGCGCATCGCTGGCGTACTGCACCACCAGGGCGTCCACCTGCCCGGCTGACTCCGGGCGCATCAGGTCCATGACCAATACCGTGGCGCCGGGCCTGGTGCTGTCGAGAATCGTTGACCACAGGTCCTGGGGATCGTTCAGATGATGCAGCAGGCTGTTGGAGAGTACGGCATCGTAGGTTTTGTCCAGCCGGGTGGCGGGCAGATACTGGCAGTGCAGGCAGATGCGCTGGGCGAGTCCGTCCGCTTCGATGGCTTTTTCTGCCAGGTCCAGCATGGCCTGGGCGCCGTCCAGGGCGTCGACCTTCGCCCGGGGATAGCGCCGCGCGAAACGGATGGGAATGTCGGCGGGGCCGCAACCGAGGTCCAGGGCCTGGCCGGTGAATTCGGCCGGGTGCAGCTGTTCGAAGAGCTGGATGAAGAGTTCGTTGGATGCGGAGAAGTCCGCCTCAGCATAGGCCAGTGCCTGCTCCGCTTCGTCCATCAGTTCTTCGGGCTCGGGGATGCGCTTCACGGGACCAGGTGCTCCCCGCGGTAGAGCTCGGCCAGGGTTTCGCGTTCCCTGACCAGATACATGTCCGCGCCATCCACCATCACTTCGGCAGGGCGGGGGCGGCTGTTGTAGTTGGAAGCCATGACAAAGCCGTAGGCGCCGGCGGAGCGCACCGCCAGCAGGTCGCCGGGGTTCAGGCTCAGCTCACGGCCCTTGCCGAGAAAGTCACCGGTCTCGCATACCGGGCCGACGATATCGTAGCGGCCTGGGCGCCCCTGGGTGTTTTCATCCGCGGGAATGATTTCCTGCCAGCTCTGGTACAGGGCCGGGCGGATCAGGTCGTTCATCGCGGCGTCCACGATGGCGAAGTCCTTTTCCTCCGTGGGCTTGAGATATTCCACCCGGGTCAGCAGGATGCCGGCATTGGCGGCGATGGCCCGGCCCGGCTCCATGAAGATTTCGTAGGGCTTGTCCTGCAGGCGGGAGGAAAGGGCCTGGGCATAGTTCGCTGGCGAAGGGGGCGTTTCGTCCCGGTAGGGCACGCCCAGGCCGCCACCGATGTCCAGGTGGTCGATAGTGATGCCCGATTCTGTCAGCCTGTCCACCAGCAGCAGGATGCGATCCAGTGCGTCGAGAAAGGGCGACAACTCGGTGAGCTGGGAGCCGATATGACAGTCGATGCCGGAGATCCTCAGCCCCGGCAGCCGGGCGGCCTTTTCATACAGTGATACCGCTGTATCGATGGGGATGCCGAACTTGTTCTCTTTCAGTCCGGTGGAGATATAGGGATGGGTCTGGGCGTCCACGTCCGGGTTCACGCGCAGCGCAATGGGCGCCTCCACGCCCATGGCTGTGGCCACCTGGGAAAGGCGTTCAAGTTCCGGTTCGGATTCAACATTGAAACAGCGTATACCCCGTTCCAGAGCGCGCTGCATTTCATCGGCGCGCTTGCCCACGCCGGAGAACACGATCCTGCTGGCGCTGCCGCCGGCCTTGATGACCCGCTCCAGCTCGCCGACGGAGACGATGTCGAAGCCTGAACCCAGGCGGGCCAGCACATCCAGCACCGCCAGGTTGGCATTGGCCTTGACCGCGTAGCACACCAGGTGGGGGTGACCGGAAAAAGCATCGTCAAAGGCATGCCAGTGCCGTTCCAGGGTTGCACGTGAATACACGTAGCAGGGCGTGCCGTGGGCAGAGGCGATCTGCTTCACGGGCACGTCTTCGGCATACAGCAGGCCGTTCTTGTAGTTGAAATGATCCATCAGTTACTTTTCTTTTCCGGTTCCGGCATGTACAGGGGGCCTTTGTTGCCGCAACCACTCAGGGCCAGAGGCAGCAGCAACAGGACCAGCAGCAGGATGTGGCGCATTTTCATGGGCAACAGGCTCAGTTTCGGCTCAAAGCCTGATAGTATAGCGTTTTTTTCGATGCGTATAATCGTGATGGAATATCCTCCCTGTCTCGAAATCAACCCCGATGGTCCTGCGAATGGTACGGTGATCTGGCTCCATGGCCTGGGGGCGGATGGCAACGACTTCGTTCCCATCATTCCCGAGCTGCGCCTGCCTGCGGACAGGCAGCTGCGCTTCGTCTTTCCCAATGCCCCGGCCATTCCCGTCACCGTGAACAGTGGCTACGTCATGCCTGCCTGGTACGACATCTACGGCATGGACCTGCTGTCGAAGATAGACGTGGACGGCATCCTGCGCTCCACGGACTATCTGCTGAAGCTGGTGGAAAAAGAGATCGAACGGGGCGTGGCGCCGGAAAACATTCTGCTGGCGGGCTTCTCCCAGGGGGGTGTCATCGCCCTGGTCGCCGCCCTGCGTACCGACCTTCCCCTGGCAGGCATCATGGCGCTCTCGACCTACCTGCCCCGGACCGTTCCCGTGGAAAGTCCGGTGCCGCACCGCATCTTTCAGGCCCATGGGCGCATGGACGATGTGGTTCCCTGGCAGGCTGCGGCCGATGCCCGGCGCCGCCTGGAGGGCATGGGCCATGAAGTCAGCTGGCACGAATACGACATGGCCCATGCGGTGTGTGCGGAAGAGATCGCGGATATCAGGGAGTGGTTGCTGGGGAATTTGTAGGATGCGGTGACAACGGAACCGCATCAACCTGATGTGGGTGCCGATTCGATGCGGTTCACGGGTTCACCGCATCCTACGGACTGTCAGGGTAGAGATTTCCCACCTCTTACCGGCCACAGGTACAAGAACATGCTCTTGGGGTTGCCGGTGCCATTACCGCTGCCGGGATCAACGACAAAGGCGTCTTTTTCGTTCACCCCGACGCCGGTGGATGAAGACCAATAGCGTTCTGCCTGTACATTGCTGAAAGGGTGGTCTGTGGGCAGGGCGGGATCGTTTTCGCTGGGATCGAACACACTGAGCAACTCGTTGTAATTCGGCATACGCCAGTCTGTCTGTGCGCTGCCGCCGTTGCTGCCGTCCTTGCAGTCGTACAGGGCGGCGTTCAGTCCCCGTACGAAGTCCAGTGCCTGTTGCCAGGTCACCATGCCATCATTGGGTGTCCCTGAGTTATCGAAGCCTGTGTTGTCGGCGATGCAGTTGGCATTTTTCAGCCAGATCAGTCCGGTGAGGTTGTCAGTTACGGTGCCGTCAGTATTGTCGGTGAAGCGTGGTGTGACAATGTAAGAGACTCTCCAGTCGATATTGCCTGCCAGTCTGCCGCCCATCTGATACTCCCCGTCTTCGCCAGTGCCTGTGTGCAGTCGCGGGATGCGCCGTCTTCATCCCAGCAGCCGGTCTGGCCGGTTCTGGGAACCCAAATATGAAATCGTGGAGCAGCCTGGGTGACCACACCGGTCAACTGGCTGCCATCACCGACAAAACTGGCGGCGTTTACCGAGCCCTCTACGCGCAGATCGCCAGCGATCAGAGGGGATGACAGGCCTGCGATAGCCGCGCTGCGGATCAGGATTTTCAAGATGTTTGGCACTGACATGGTATTGCTCCCGGTTTCCTGGTATTTACTTGTATTCTTCTGCTCGTCTTGCATCGCCCTTCACCTGCTCCACGGGGTAGCGCTTTTCGTTGATGGCAATCTTCTGCCAGGCGGCATCGAGCAGGTTGATGTCCAGGCGTTCGGCCAGGCGCACCAGGTAGATGAAGATGTCGGCCATTTCCAGGGCCACGGCTTCTTTCCTGTCTTCATCGAGATTCTGGCTCTGTTCCTCAGTGATCCACTGAAAATGCTCCAGCAGTTCACCGGCTTCACCGGCCAGGGCCATGCTCAGGTTTTTCGGGGAATGGAACTGTTCCCAGTCCCGTTCCCGGGCAAAGCGCAGCAGGCGTTCGTTGAGTTCCTGTATGGAATCGCTCACCAGTTTTCACCCAGCAGCTCGAAATGGGCCTGGGGATGCAGGCAGGCGGGACACAGGTTGGGCGCTTCCTTGCCTTCGTGGAGATAACCACAGTTGCGGCAGCGCCAGGTGACGGTGCCGTTGCGCTTGAACACCCGTCCGGCCTCCAGGTTGTCGGCGAGGTCTTTGTAGCGCTTGCCATGCTGTTTTTCGGCGATGCAGATCGCCTCATAGGCCAGGGCGATTTCCTCGAAACCTTCTTCCCGGGCGGTCTTGGCCATGGCGGGATACATGTCCGACCATTCGTGTTCCTCGCCGGCAGCCGCCGCACGCAGGTTCTCCAGGGTGCTGCCCAGGGGGCCGGCGGGGAAGGTCTCGGTGATTTCCACGTCGCCGCCCTCGAGGAACTTGAAGAAGCGCTTGGCGTGTTCCTTTTCCTGGTTGGCGGTTTCCTCGAAGATGGCGGAGATCTGCACCAGCCCTTCTTTGCGGGCGATGCCTGCATAATAGGTATAGCGGTTGCGTGCCTGGGATTCGCCCGCAAAAGCCTTCATCAGATTCTTTTCGGTTTCTGTGCCTTTGATGCTCTTGGTCATTGTTCTTCTCCGAATGTTTTTACAGTCAGGACTATACTACAGCCATGACTGAAAAGCGGACAACCATGGAAATTCACATGGCGGTGAAAACCGCCGGTATCAAGGCTGTGGATCTCCTGGTGGAGGCTGGCGGCCTATCCCGCGGACAGGTGAAAAAGGCCATGAAGAACGGAGCAGCCTGGCTGGAACGCCGGGGCCATGTGCAGCGGCTGCGCCGGGCGGACCGCAGGCTGCTTCGGGTGACGAGCTGCATTTGTACTACAACGCCCATATCCAGCAGCAGATGCCGCCCCCGGCCCAACTGATCGCTGATGAAGGCGATTACAGCGTCTGGTTCAAGCCGTCAGGCATGTATTCCCAGGGCAGCAAATGGGGCGATCACTGCACTGTCGGCCGCTGGGCGGAGCAGCACCTGCGGCCCCAGCGCAACGCCTTCGTGGTACATCGCCTGGACAGGGCGGCTTCCGGGCTGATGTTGCTGGCCCACAGCAAAAAGGCGGCGGCTGCGCTGTCGGCGCTTTTTCGCCAGCGGACCGTGAATAAGCAATATCGGGTGAAGGTCTGGGGAGCGTTTCCCGGTGACAATGTCCGTATTGAGGCCCCGCTGGACGGGAAGCCGGCTGTTTCGGGAGTGTCACTGCTGAACTATGATTCCGGCCGGAATCAGAGCCTATTGCAGGTGGGCATCGACACCGGTCGCAAGCACCAGATACGCCGTCACCTGGCGGACAAGGGTTTTCCGGTGGTGGGGGACCGACTGTATGGCCGGGGAGACAGGGAGCAGGGTCTGCAGCTTCAGGCCGTGTACCTGGCATTCGACTGTCCGCTGAGCGGGGAAAGGCAGGAAGGCTCTTCCCCTGATTGAGTGGGCGCCCATCATCTAGTGTAGTGTTGCGTACTTAATGGAACTAATAATTACAGTATTTGTCTATAATTTCATTCGAGAGAAAATGAGAAATAATCTTGTGAGAGTGGCCGTTGAAATTACCTTGGACAAAGAA
>NZ_JBHNMF010000111.1:0-8421 GCF_048562965.1 Thiolapillus sp.
CCGCGTTCGGAGGCCTACTTTGTTTTCCCTCTGGCGCAAGGCACGCCGGGAAAACAGTGCGGCCTCGCGGCTACTGGGGTCTACCAGCCTTCGCTTCGCTCTCCATGGCTGGCAGCGAGCGGTGCAGCCCGGTGCCGCCGGTGTCGAAATCATTGGCGTAAACCAGTTGTACAGTATTGCGCCCGGTCTTCAGCAGCTCGGGTTTCAGATACACACGATGGTTTTGGATGGCTGCCCGCGCGACCGGATGACCATTGATGCGCAGCTTCTTGAGCCTGTCACCCGAAAAATCCAGGAACAGGTGATCCGGAACGGCTTCAAGGTTGAACATGACCTCTGTTTTACCCTGATATTCCCTGCTCTCTCCGGCAAACCGGAAATACAGCCTGTAGTCGACTGAAGCTACCTGCTTGGCACGCAGTTTTGCTTCTTCCCAGGTAAGGTCGGGTGTTGTGGCCAAGGCAGCAAAGGAATGAAACAGTGTAAGCAGCAACAGGGCTTGCAGTATTGTGCGGACTTCCTGTCTCACTGTTTTATCTCCAGAACCGATTGGCAGGCCGTTGAAAAAAGGTTTTTTGGGCCGCCTGTGCGCGTGAGAAAGCGACATTCGCATTTTTCGGTTTCCGTTGTTGAAAAAGCCATGGGTGGGCTCTTCCCACATCCTGTCAGGGTAGAAATGATACCAGGTCACCGGGCTTCAGCTACCCGCCTGCAACAGGGTAACGGTGTACTCCCCGGATTTTCTTGATTGCCAGTGAATATCTCCCACACGGGGAATGAACACGCCGGATTCCCTGTCCTGAAAGTAATATTTCAGGGTTTCCCTGACCACGGGAAACGCCAGTTCGTCCCAGGGAATATCTTCCTCCCGGAACAGGGCCACATCCAGGCTCTCGGAACCTGGAGAAAAATCCAGGTCCTCCAGGCTGCCGCGAAACAGCAGATAGACCTGGCTGATATGCGGCAGATTGAAGGTAGTGTAGAGCTGCTCGATACTGACCCGCGCATTTGCCTCTTCCAGGGTTTCCCTCGCGGCGCCCTGCTGGGCGCTCTCCTCATTTTCCATGAATCCTGCCGGCAGGGTCCACAAGCCATAACGCGGCTCGATGGCGCGGCGGCACAGCAGCACGCGGTCTTTCCATTCGGGAATACAGCCGGTCACCAGTTTGGGATTCTGATAATGAATTTCACCACATGAGGTACACACGAATCGCTGGCGGTTGTCCCCGGGCGGAATGCTCAACTCCACATTCGAACCGCAACTGCTACAGAATTTCACTCCTCTCTCCTCTGCTGTAAACTAACGTGTATTGTTTGCTGTATCCAAATCCGCGCAGATGCCAGAATCACAGATTACCCCGCCCCACACAATTGCCGCCGTCGACCTTGGCTCCAACAGCTTTCACCTGATCGTCGCACAGATCGAAAACGGCCAGCTGCAGATCATCGACAGGCTCAAGGAGATGGTACGCCTGGGCGCTGGGCTGGACAACAAGAAGCGGCTGACGGATGAAGCTCAGGAACGCGCTCTGGATTGCCTATCCCGTTTCGGCCAGCGGCTTCGCGATCTGCCGCAACATGCCGTGCGTGCTGTGGGCACCAACACGCTGCGCCAGATACGCGACGGTGGAGAATTTCTGCACAAAGCGGAGGAAGCACTCAACCACCCCATCGAAATCGTCGCCGGACACGAGGAAGCACGGCTGGTATACCTCGGTGTGGCTCATGGACTGGCGGGCAGCGAGGAAAAACGCCTGGTGGTCGATATCGGCGGCGGGAGCACTGAACTGATCATCGGCGCGGGCATGGAAACCCTCGATCGGGAAAGCCTGTTCATGGGTTGCGTGAGCTTCAGTCAGCGTTTCTTCCCGGATGGCAGGATCACCCAACAGCTCATGGATGCCGCGGTGATTGCCGGGCGGCTGGAAGTGCGCCCGGTACAGACGGTGTATGACAGCGACCAGTGGGAACTTGCAGTGGGCAGCTCGGGCACCATCCGCTCCATCCGTGATGTCGTGCAGGCCCAGGGCTGGTCTGACAAAGGCATCAGCCGGAAATCACTGAAGAAACTGCGCAAGGCGGTTGTCGATGCCGGCAAGGCGGACAACCTCAAGCTGGAAGGACTGAGTGACAACCGGCGTCCGGTCTTTGCCGGTGGCGTCGCAGTACTCAGCGCGGTATTCAAGGCTCTGGATATCGATCAGATGCGGGTCTCTGATCTGGCTTTGCGGGAAGGACTGCTGTTTGAGCTGCTGGGCAGCATCCAGCATCACGACGTGCGTGAACGCACGGTCGATACCCTGGTACAGCGCTACGGTCTTGACCAGGAACAGGGAAAGCGCGTGGCGCATACAGCCCTGATGCTGCTGGAGCAGGTGTCAGACAGCTGGAAACTGGACGATCCCGAACTGCAGCTGATGCTGCAGTGGAGCGCTCTCCTGCACGAAATCGGCGTAGCCATTTCTCATGACAGTTACCACAAACATGGCGCCTATATTCTCGCCCATGCAGACCTGGCAGGCTTCTCCCGGCAGTCTCAGGGAGTGCTGGCCATGCTCGTGCGTGCGCACCGGCGCAAATTCCCCACCCCACTTTTCGGCGACCTTGCCAAAGAAGTGCGCGAATCCAGCAAACGCCTTGCCATCCTGCTGCGCCTGTCCGTACTGCTGCACCGCGGACGCAGCTCCCGCCGCAAACCCAAGCTTGGCATCATGGCGGAAAAGAACAATATTATCCTGTCTTTCCCCGCAGACTGGCTCGAGGAACATCCTCTGACCACAGCCGAACTGGAGCGCGAAGCAAAGTATCTGGATTCAGCAGGTTATTTCCTGAGCTACTCATGAGATCATCCGGCATGAGAATCGAATCCAGTGACAGAAAACTGCAGATGAGCCATGACAGAACCTGAAAAGCATTGCGACGCCGGTATCCTCCTGATCAATCTGGGCACACCCGACTCCCCATCCCGGGGGGACGTCAAACGCTATCTGCGCGAATTCCTCTGGGATCCCCGTGTGGTGGAAATGCCCCGCGTTCTCTGGTGGCCGATTCTTCACGGCGCCATTCTCAATATCCGTCCGGCACGATCCGCCAAAGCCTATCGCAAGATCTGGACGGAGGAAGGCTCGCCCTTGCTCACGAATACGGTGAAACAGGCCAAAGCACTCCAGCAAAAGCTGGGCAGCCGTATTGCCGTGGTTCCCGCCATGCGCTATGGCAATCCGTCCATCAGACAAGGCCTGGAGCAACTGCGTGATCAGGGCTGCCTGCGCATACTGGTATTCCCGCTCTACCCGCAGTATTCCGCCACCACCACGGCTTCTGCATTCGACGCCGTGGTTACCGAGCTGAAAAACTGGCGCCTGCTCCCCGAGCTGCGATTGCTCAATCAGTATTTTGACGACCCCGGTTACATTCAGACCCTGGCCGGCAGCGTGAAGGATTTCCAGGAGCAGCACGGCCAGCCGGATACACTGGTTCTTTCCTACCACGGTTTGCCGCAACGTTATGCCGATGCGGGTGATCCCTACCCCCACCAATGTGAAGAAACAACGAACGCACTGATTTCAGCCCTGAATCTGAACAGCGCGCAATGGCGGCATTGCTATCAGTCCCGCATGGGGAGAGAACCCTGGCTGCAACCGGCCACGGCGGACACCCTGCGTGAACTGGCAAACGCCGGATGCAAACATGTGCAGGTCATATGCCCGGGCTTTTCCTCGGATTGCCTGGAAACACTGGAAGAAATCGCCATGGAGAACAAAGAAGTGTTTTTGCAAGCCGGTGGAGAACGCTATGAATACATTCCCTGCCTGAACGATTCCAGGGCCCATATCGACATGCTGGCCGGACTGGCAATGCGCTACCTGGGAGGGTGGATAAATGAGTGACACACCCAAGCCTGTTGATATCACCGTACACACCCGCTCCCATACGCTTGAAATCGGTTTCGATGACGGCAGCCATTTCACCTACCCGGCCGAGCTGTTACGGGTCTATTCACCTTCGGCTGAGGTGCGCTGGCACTGGGGACAGGGTGCCAAGCTGCAACTGGACAAGCAGGATGTGAACATCACCGATATCAAACCTGTCGGGCAATATGCCATCAAGATTTTCTTCGACGACGGGCATGATTCAGGGCTGTTCGACTGGGCCTATCTGCACGAACTCGGGAAGAAGCAGGCCCTGTACTGGACAGATTACCTGGACAGGCTGCAGCAGGCGGGACACAAACGCATCGCGCCGTCCTGGAAAAACGATAATCCGGAACGATGAGCACTCGGCATATGGAAAGGCCGGCGTTAGTAACCCGGCCATGCTGACAGCCAGGAAAAGGCTGACAGTCGCTACCAATCAGTAGCGATACTTGTCCCTTTTGTAGTTATCCTGGGAACGCTCGATTTCGTGCATGGTCTCTTTCCACTGACTCTTGCACTCATCATGGCCATCCTGCCAGCCATCATGGTAGTCGCGGTCATCCTGAAAGCGGTGCACGTTCTTCCTGAATTCGTCGAACATGGAGCCGGCTGCATTCTTGCCACTGGAACAGCCATCATCATAGCCTTCGGTATAGGCTTGCGGATAGCCCTTGTCACGAAGCACTTCACCTTCCGTCACACAACCAGCCAAAAAAACCGGCAACGCCAGTATCACGACCATTCCGTTTCTGAATTTCTGGAGATTCATGGGCAAGTCATCCCTCGTCCTATTGGTTTGAGTAAGGTTCGATAATGAGCAATCCGCGGAATTTTTTCCATATCGTTTTTATGCACCGGAAGAACGTTGGTCCGTTTCTGACAACGTGAAAGAGAAACGGCCACGGTGCAAAGCCTGCTGCAGCGAATGGAAGGCTGCATCAATCTCCTCACTACCGGTAAACCCCAGTTCCACGAAGGATTCCTCACCCATACGTGGCAGGCTGAACAGTTTCAGTTGCGGCCAGTCACCGGTCAGCTTTTCCAGTATCGGCATCAATTCGTTCTCCGATGCACCGTACACCCGCAGGGACAAAGTCTGCGGGGCGTGTTCATCCGGTGGATAATACCTGTCGAGTACCCACTGCCCCATGGGATGGGACATATCAGGAAAACCGGGCAGGAAGTAATGCTCCTTGATGGAAAATCCCGCTACGTTGTTTACCGGATTGGGGATCAGCTCACTGCCTTCGGGAAGGTCTGCCATGCGTATACGATGAGGCCGGGCGCTGCCGGGAAACTGCTTCTCGATGAGCGCGGCCGCTTCGGAGTTGCGCACCAGGGGAACACCGGCCGCCACAGCTGCGCACTGACGTGTATGGTCATCCGGCGTGGCGCCGATACCGCCGCAGGAAAACACCTTTTCCCCGGCCATCATGCTCTGCCGGATCTGACGTATCAGCAGCTCAGGATCATCCGGCAGTATCTGCACCCAGCCCAGGGAAAAACCGTGATCCTGCAAGATGTGCCGGAACCATTCCACGTGTGTGTCACGTCTGCGCCCACTGAGTATTTCATCACCAATCACCATCAGACCGAATTTCACGAGGCTTTCTCCGGCAGCTTGCTGATCGCGTCCTGAATGGACTGGGAAAGGTAATACCAGTACATTTCGACCGTGTTGATCCCGGTCATCTTCTTTTCCAGCTCTGTTCCATCCGCCTCCAGGAACAGCAGGGTCGGCGTGACAAAAACACCATAACCGTGAGCAAAATCAGCCGCCTCCCGCTCTACCCCCTTAAAATCCCTGATCTTTTCACCTGCATCGATAAACAGTTCGCGAATCAGTATGTCATCCCTGAAATCGCCACCCAGTATCATGGGACGAATGATCTCCTCCTTGATCAGATGGCAGTAGGGGCATTCCTGCTGGGAGACCAGCAGCAGAATCAGGCGGTTTTCATATGCGGCCAGCTTCGCCAGTTCGGCAAAGTCACGGACGCGCTGTATCAGGGGCTTTGACAATATCCTGTTTCCTCGATAAATAAGCGGTATTCCACATCAAATGCCAGGAACGCAACTTTTTGTTACCATACTTGTCCACTAAGGGGTCATTTGAATAATAGTCCGTCATCCCGGCACGGGTCATGACAACGCCATATTTATTCAAAAGCTCCCAAAACAAGAAATTCCAATAAATTATCATTGATGAATGAAACTGCTCACTGACTTTCTCCCGGTCATTATATTCTTTGTTGCCTACAAGATCTGGGGCATGTATGTGGCTACAGGCATCTTCATTGCAGCCACCCTGATTCAGATCGGCTGGACATACCACGCCCACAGGAAAGTCGAGACCATGCAATGGGTAACACTGGGCCTGGTGCTGGTTTTCGGCGGCCTAACGCTGGCACTGCACGACCCTGTATTCATCAAGTGGAAACCTACTGTGGTCAACTGGCTGTTTGCAGCGGCTTTTCTGGGCTCCGGCCTGTTCATGCAACGCAATCTGCTGCAGCGCATGATGGACCACGCTATCAACCTTCCGCAGCCGGTATGGGGCAGACTCAATCTGGCCTGGATCACTTTTTTCGTCAGCGCAGGCTTTGCAAATCTGTATGTAGCCTACAATTTTTCAGAAAGCACCTGGGTCGATTTCAAGCTGTTTGGCATGCTGGGTCTGACCCTTGTTTTCATGGTATTGCAGGGCTTTTACCTGGCCCGGCACATGCTGCCACAGGAGGAGGAACAAACCTAAATGTTATATTGCATTATTGGCACCGACAGGGAGGACAGCCTGGCGGATCGCACGGCTGCCCGCCCCGCCCATGTCGAACGCCTGCAGCAGCTGCAAGCTGAAGGGCGATTGTTGCTCGCAGGTCCTAACCCGGCCATCGATGCCGAAGACCCCGGCGAAGCCGGCTTTACCGGCAGCCTCATCGTTGCCGAATTCCCCAGCCTGGACGATGCAGAAAGCTGGGCAGCAACCGATCCCTATGTATCCGCCGGCGTGTACAAACACGTCTCCGTCAAACCTTTCAGGAAAGTATTCCCAGAATGAATAAATTTACACACAGCAAACTCAAGACACTGGCAGCTTCCTTGCTACTGGCCGGCGCACTGCAAAGTGGCGCCCAGGCTGAAGACAGCAAGGCTGGACAAACACCTGCACCCAAGGCCACTGGTCCACAGACCCTGGTTACCATCAACGGACAGGCCGTGACCGATATCGAGGTCCTTGCTTTCAACGCCCTTCAGGGTGGCCAGAACAAACTGGACAGCCAGCAGGCACAGGTCCAGTTGCTGAACCAGCTGGTCAATACCACGCTGCTGGCACAGGAAGCGCAGAAAAACGGTTTGGACAAGCTGCCCCAGGTGGCTGCCGCGTTGAAAATGGCCGACATCCAGGTCCTGGCAGAAGCCGAGGTCAACACCTATTTCGAAAAGCATCCTGTCACGGACGCTGAAATCAAGGCAGCCTATGACAAAAAATTCACGCCCGAGAATCTTCAGGAATACAAAGTGCGCCACATCCTTGTCAAAGAAGAAAAGGAAGCAAACGACATCATCGATGCACTTGCCAAGGGCGAGGACTTCGTCGAGCTGGCCAAGAAGCATTCACTGGACAGCAGCAAGGATGCCGGTGGTGAACTGGGTTGGGTGGGCCGTAACCAGGTGGTCAAGCCCTTTGGCGACGCCATGAGTGGCCTGAAGAAAGGCGAGCACAGTAGCAAGCCGGTAAAAACCCAGTTTGGCTGGCATGTCATTGATGTAGAAGACATCCGCACCCAGGAGCCGCCTCCCCTGGACCAGGTGAAAGATCAGTTCAAGCTGCAGATTCAGCAGCAGAAGCTGGCGCAGATGGTCAGTGAATTGCGCAACAATGCCAAAGTCGAGGTTGCCGGTGCAGAGCAGCCCACGGCAGCCGCTGCCGCAAAACCTGCCACCAAAAAGTAATACGGAGCGGCGCCCGTTCGGGCGCCGTCTTTTCCTGCTGATGAATCAAATCCTCGAATTCAGCATTTTCTAATCATCTTCTTTCTGTTTCTTCTTTTCCAGGCCGCCTATCTTGCTGATCGGCACTACCTCGGCCTTTACTTTCTCGTCGGTAAAATAGGGTCGTGAATGTGCCGTACCCGCCTCATCCGCCAGTTCCCTCTCCCTGGCCGCGATCAGGCTCAGGCACATCTTGATATCTTCGATGGTATCGCCGGACAAGGGATGCTTCATGGTCTTGAATTCCGGCGTGGTGTCCTTGATGATGTTCGCCAGCACCTTGCGCATCACCATCAGTATTTCAGCTTCTTTTCGACTGCTATCAGTCATCTCAAACTGCCTCTTTGTAGTTTTCAGACGCCAAGAATACAGGAAGCCAATCCATGGTATCCACCGCTGCCAGCCATGGAGAGCGAAGCGAAGGCTGGTAGACCCCAGTAGCCGCGAGGCCGCACTGTTTTCCCGGCGTGCCTTGCGCCAGAGGGAAAACAAAGTAGGCCTCCGAACGCGG
>NZ_JBHNMF010000112.1:0-8353 GCF_048562965.1 Thiolapillus sp.
ACGCCGCGTTCGGAGGCCTACTTTGTTTTCCCTCTGGCGCAAGGCACGCCGGGAAAACAGTGCGGCCTCGCGGCTACTGGGGTCTACCAGCCTTCGCTTCGCTCTCCATGGCTGGCAGCGAAGGACAGCAAGAAGGAACTGCTGATTTTCATTACACCAAAAATCATCAAGGATTCCTTGAGCGTGCGTTAGACGCGGTTTCTATCTGCGGAGGAAAGGCATGGCCACGGCTGTGCCTTTTTTGTTTTGGCGCGAAGAAAACGCGTAATCGGGTATAATCGACATTTTTTCCAGGTGATTGACATATGCTGAAACCCAGTCGCATCTTTCTGGTCGGCCCCATGGGCGCGGGCAAGACAACCATTGGCCGGCAGTTGGCCCAGGCTCTGGGTCTGGAGTTTGAAGACACGGATCAGGAAATCCAGCGGCGTACGGGCGTGGATATCCCCACGATTTTTGAATATGAAGGGGAGGAAGGTTTCCGCAAGCGGGAGATGAAAGCCATCGAGGAAATGGTAGAGCAGGACAATGTCGTTCTCGCCACCGGTGGTGGCGCTGTCACCCAGCCTGAAAACAGGCGTCTGCTGGCGGCCAGGGGCTATGTAATCTATCTGTCCTGTTCACCGGAACAGCAATACGAGCGTACCTATAAGGACAAGAACCGCCCGCTGCTGCAGACCGGAGATCCTCTGGAAATGCTGAAAGCCCTCAATGCAGAGCGTGACCCCGAATATCGGGAAATAGCTGATCTGGTGGTATCCACGGAAGGCCGATCCGCTCAGGCGGTGGTCAAGGAAGTCATGCGGCACTTCGAAAGCGCCTGACATGGCTGAGGTATTGTCTACCCTGCAGGTCGAACTGGGTGAGCGCAGCTACCCCATCTACATTGGTCAGGGCCTGATCTCAGAAGGAGCGCTTTTTCAGCGCCATTTGAAATCGAAACAGGTGCTGGTAGTCAGCAATGAAACCGTAGCACCGTTGTACATGGACAGGTTACTCGGCAGTCTTGCCGGTTTTCAGGTGGCGCAGGTTGTTCTGCCTGATGGTGAAAAATACAAGACCCTGGAAGTGCTGAACGCCATATTCGATCAGCTGCTGAGCAAACGTTTCGATCGCGGCTGCAGCCTGATTGCCCTGGGCGGCGGAGTCATTGGTGACATGACAGGATTCGCTGCGGCCTGCTATCAGCGCGGCGTGGATTTCATTCAGGTGCCCACCACCCTGCTTTCCCAGGTGGATTCCTCCGTGGGCGGCAAGACCGGTGTCAATCACCCGCTGGGCAAAAACATGATCGGTGCTTTCTACCAGCCCAAAGCGGTCATCATTGACATCGAAACACTCAATACACTGCCGTCGCGGGAGCTGTCGGCCGGGCTTGCAGAAGTGATCAAGCACGGCATCATTACCGATGAGGCGTATTTTTCCTGGCTGGAAGCCCATATCTCCGAGTTGCGCGGACTGGAGTCGGATGCGCTGGCCCATGCCATAGAAGGGTCCTGCATCATCAAATCCTGCGTCGTATCTGCGGATGAAAAAGAAGCCGGGCAGCGGGCATTGCTGAACTACGGCCATACTTTTGGGCATGCGATAGAAACAGGCATGGGCTATGGTGTCTGGCTTCATGGGGAAGCAGTGGGTGCGGGCATGTGCATGGCAGCGCGCATGTCCCGGCTCATGGGCTGGCTCGCGGAGGATGAAGAGGCGCGTATCGTCTCGCTGGTGGATGCGGCAGGTTTGCCAGTATCGCCGCCCGCAGAACTGTCTGCCGAACGTTTTATGGAACTGATGGCGGTAGACAAGAAAGTCCTGGCCGGAAAGCTGCGTCTTGTATTGCTCAAGGGTATTGGCAATGCCTTGATAACAAATGACTTTTCCCCTGATCTTCTGAGCAGGACCCTCGGCAGCTACAACGCCTGAACACCCTCGCATCCAAGAAAAACACTGGCCTGATTCCCCATACTGCAGTATCCTAGCGTGTTCCTCGCGGGCGGCAGATGCTGCATCGGGAGTGCCGCTGACAGGCGGCCAGAGACTAAACCTGAACCCGGTTCAGGACTGAATTCTGATTCGGTTGCAGCCTTGCTGGCCTGTGACCCTCAACAAGAGAAGAGGTTTGCGATGAGTTACGGTGCCTTGCCGCCGAAACAGGGGTTGTATGACCCGGCAAACGAGCACGATGCGTGCGGCGTTGGTTTTGTGGCTGATATCAAAGGGCGTGGCAGTCATGCCATCGTGGCCCAGGGTCTAACTATTCTGGACAGACTGACTCACCGTGGTGCTGTTGGTGCTGACCCCAAAGCGGGTGATGGCGCGGGTATCCTGCTGCAGATCCCGGATGCTTTTTTCCGTTCTGCTGTGGATTTCGATCTTCCTGCAGCGGGCGATTACGCTGTTGGTATGGCGTTCCTGCCTTCCCGTACGGAAAGTGCGGATACCATCAGGAGCATCATCGAAAAATACATTGTCCAGGAAGGACAGCAACTGCTGGGCTGGCGTGATGTACCCGTCAACAATGCAGACCTCGGTGAAAGTGTCATTCCGACAGAACCCGCCATCCGTCAGCTGTTTATCGGCCGGGGTGACAACTGCGCCGATCAAACGGCTTTTGAACGCAAGCTTTTCGTGCTGCGCAAGCAGGCAGAGAACGAAATCCGTGATGCGGACATCGCCGGCAAGGAGGCATTTTATTTCACTTCTCTGTCGTCACGCACCATCGTCTACAAGGGCATGTTGCTGGCGGCCCAGGTTGGCGAATACTATCCCGACCTGAAGGATGAGACGCTGACTTCGGCACTGGCACTGGTGCACCAGCGTTTCTCCACCAATACCTTCCCCACCTGGGACTTGGCGCATCCGTTCCGCATGATCGCCCACAACGGTGAGATCAACACCCTGCGTGGCAACGTGAACTGGATGGCTGCCCGTCGCCATTCCATGGCCTCGGGTATCCTCGGCGATGATCTGGACAAGATCTGGCCCCTGATTCCCGAAGGGCAATCTGATTCAGCATGCTTCGACAACGCCCTGGAACTCCTGGTCATGGGCGGTTATTCCATGGCCCATGCCATGATGCTGCTGATTCCCGAAGCCTGGAGTGGCAACAAGCTCATGGATGGAAAGCGCCGGGCTTTCTATGAATACCACGCCGCGCTGATGGAACCCTGGGATGGTCCGGCAGCCGTAGCCTTCACCGATGGCCGTCAGATAGGCGCAACCCTTGATCGCAACGGCCTGCGTCCTGCACGCTACCTGATCACCGACGATGGTCTGGTGGTCATGGCATCCGAAATGGGTGTGCTGGATATCCCCGAGGAAAAGATCGTCAAGAAATGGCGCCTGCAGCCCGGAAAAATGTTCCTTATCGATATGGAGCAGGGGCGCATCATCGATGATGAAGAGCTGAAATCAGATCTGGCAGCTGCCAGGCCGTATCAGGACTGGCTGGACAAGACCCAGATCCGTCTCGCCAATCTGCCTCCTGCGGTAGGCACCATGGCGCCGGACGAGGAAGTGCTGCTGGACCGCCAGCAGGCATTCGGATATTCCAGTGAAGATCTCAAGTTTCTGCTGACCCCCATGGTGTGCACCGGGCAGGAAGCCATCGGCTCCATGGGGGCGGACAACCCGCCATCCGTGCTGTCAAACCGCGCACGGCACCTGAGCACCTATTTCAAGCAGAACTTCGCCCAGGTGACCAACCCACCCATCGATCCCATCCGCGAAGAGATCGTCATGTCCCTGGTGACACTCATCGGCCCCCGCCCCAATCTCCTGGGCCTGGGCAGTGGCGGTGAAAACATGCGCCTGGAAGTGAAACAGCCGGTGCTCACCAATGCCGACCTGGAAAAGATCCGTCAGATCGAAGACAACTGTAGCGGGGCTTTCCGCACGCTCACCCTCAATGTCACCTATCCTGCGATCAATGGTCCGGAAGGCATGGAAGAGGCTTTGCTGGCCTTGTGCGGCACGGCGGAAAAGGCGGTGCGTGAAGGCCATAATATTCTGATTCTTTCCGACAGAAGGGTAGACACGGATAACCTGGCTATCCCCATGTTGCTGGCCACGTCGGCCGTGCATCATCACCTGATTCGGCAGGGGTTGCGTACAGAAGCGGGGCTGGTCGTCGAGACCGGCGCTGCGCTGGAAGTGCATCACTTTGCAACACTGGCCGGTTATGGCGCGGAAGCCATCAACCCCTACCTGGTGTTCGAGACCATTCAGGACATGCT
The DNA here is from genome assembly GCF_048562965.1 of Thiolapillus sp. Classification (NCBI taxonomy): domain Bacteria; kingdom Pseudomonadati; phylum Pseudomonadota; class Gammaproteobacteria; order Chromatiales; family Sedimenticolaceae; genus Thiolapillus; species Thiolapillus sp. The sequence continues at coordinate 4,230 of NZ_JBHNMF010000112.1, forward strand.
CCCCGAGCTTCCTGAAAGGCTTGATTTTGCCGAAGCACAGAAGCGCTATATCAAGGCGTTGGGCAAGGGTCTGCACAAGGTCATGTCCAAGATGGGTATCTCCACCTATCAGTCCTACTGCGGCGCGCAGATCTTTGATGCTGTTGGCCTGTCCAGCAAATTCATTGCACAGTACTTTACCGGTACGGCGACCACCATCGAAGGCATTGGCCTGAAAGAAGTGGCCAAAGAGGCTGCCCGCTGGCATGAGGATGCCTTTGGTGGTGCGCTCATCTATCGCAAACAGCTGGATGTGGGTGGCGATTACGCCTGGCGTCAGCGCGGCGAAGCCCATATGTGGACGCCGGACAGTATTGCCAAACTGCAACATGCGGTACGTGGCAATGATGCGGGCACCTATGAGGAATATTCGCGCCTGATCAACGAGCAGACTGAAAAGCTGCTTACCCTGCGCGGCCTGATGGCATTCAAGTGGGCGGAGAACCCCGTGTCGCTGGAAGAAGTCGAGCCGGCCAGGGAGATCGTCAAGCGTTTTGCTACCGGCGCCATGTCTTTCGGCAGCATCTCCTACGAAGCGCACTCCACCCTGGCGGTGGCTATGAATTCCCTGGGCGGCAAGTCCAACACAGGCGAAGGCGGTGAAGAACCGGAACGTTTCAATCCTCTGCCTGACGGATCACGCAATCCCGAGCGTTCTGCCATCAAGCAGGTGGCATCCGGACGTTTTGGTGTGACTACCGAGTACCTGGTGAACGCCGACGACATCCAGATCAAGATGGCCCAGGGCGCCAAGCCCGGCGAGGGCGGTCAGCTGCCCGGTCACAAAGTGAACAAGCAGATCGCCCGGGTGCGGCATTCCACACCTGGTGTGGGGCTCATTTCACCACCACCGCATCACGACATTTATTCCATCGAGGATCTGGCCCAGCTCATCCACGATCTGAAGAACGTGAATCCGAAAGCACGCATCTCCGTGAAGCTGGTCTCCGAAGTGGGTGTGGGCACGGTGGCCGCGGGCGTTTCCAAGGCCCATGCGGATCACGTGACCATTTCCGGTTTCGATGGCGGCACCGGCGCCTCGCCCCTGACCTCCACCAAGCATGCCGGCTCCTCCTGGGAGATTGGCCTGGCGGAAACCCACCAGACCCTGGTGCTCAACCGCCTGCGCTCGCGTATCTGCGTGCAGGTGGACGGCGGCATGCGCACGGGCCGCGACGTGGCCATCGGCGCCCTGCTGGGCGCGGACGAGTTCGGTTTCGCCACCGCGCCCCTCATTGCGGAAGGCTGTGTCATGATGCGCAAGTGTCATCTCAACACCTGCCCTGTGGGCGTGGCCACTCAGGATCCAGAGCTGCGTAAGCGTTTCATGGGCAAGCCAGAACACGTCATCAACTATTTCTTCTTCGTCGCCGAGGAGCTGCGCCAGATCATGGCGAAACTGGGTTTTCGCACGGTGGAGGAAATGATCGGACAGGCGGACCGTCTTGACCTGCGTCAGGCTATCGATCACTGGAAGGCGCAGGGTTTGGACTACAGCCGTTTGCTGGCCAAGCCGGAAGCTGCTCCCGGAGACAAGGTATTCAACGCCGATGTGCAGGATCATGGTCTCGACAGGGCACTGGACAATCAGCTTATCGACCAGGCCGGGCCTGCCCTGGAGAAGGGTGAGGCGCTGCAGATCGAAGTGGATATCCACAATTACAACCGCACTTTCGGCACCATGCTTTCCGGTCGCGTTGCCGAGAAATACGGTTTTGCCGGCCTGCCAGATGACACCATCCACATCAAAGTATCCGGTACGGCCGGTCAGTCACTTGGCGCCTGGCTGGCGCGTGGCGTGACCATCGAGCTGTCCGGAGAAGGCAACGATTACGTGGGTAAAGGACTGTCCGGCGGGCATATCATCATCTATCCGCCGGTGGATTCCGCCATCGGCAAGGCCGAGGAAAACATCGTCGTTGGCAACACCGTGCTCTATGGCGCGATTGCGGGCGAGTGCTATTTCCGTGGTGTGGCCGGTGAGCGTTTTGCCGTGCGCAACTCGGGTGCTATAGCCGTTGTTGAAGGCGTCGGTGACCACGGTTGTGAATACATGACCGGCGGTGTGGTCGTGGTGCTGGGCGGTACCGGTCGCAACTTCGCAGCAGGCATGTCCGGCGGTATCGCCTATGTGCTGGACGAGGCAGGCGACTTCGAGCAACGCTGCAATATGGCGCAGGTCGAGCTTGAGCCCATCAAGGAAGAAGACGATGCGCTGGAGCGACTTGAACATCTGGGTGGTGATATGGAAACAAAGGGTCGTGTGGACGTGTCTCATGACATGACCCGCTTTGATGCCATCCGTCTGCGTCAGATCATCGAGAGCCATTTGCACTATACCAATTCGGATATGGCGCGGAAGATACTGGACAACTGGGAAGATTATCTGGGCAAGTTCGTCAAGGTCATGCCCGTCGAGTACCGCAGGGCATTGCTCGAAATGCAGGCCGAGCAGGAAGAAGCTGCTCGTGCCGCCAGTTAAGTTTTTTGTGTACAGTTATTTTAAGGTAAGAACCTATGGGTAAGCCAACAGGTTTCATGGAATACGAACGGCTGGACCGCAGTTATGCGCCGGTCGCTGATCGTGTCACACATTATCAGGAATTCGTTATTCCGCTGAGCGAAGATCAGCTGCAGATTCAGGGCGCACGCTGCATGGACTGTGGCATCCCTTTCTGTCATCAGGGCTGTCCGGTGAACAACATCATTCCGGAATGGAATGATCTGGTATACCGCAACGATTGGGAGACGGCACTGGAAGTGCTGCACTCCACCAACAACTTTCCCGAGGTGACGGGCAGAATCTGCCCGGCGCCCTGCCAGGAATCCTGCACGCTGAATCTTCAGGACGAGCCAGTCACCATCAAGACCATTGAATGCGCCATTGTGGACAAGGGCTGGGAGGAAGGCTGGATCAAACCTCTGATACCCGAGCACCGTACCGGCAAGCGGGTGGCTGTAGCGGGTTCGGGCCCTGCAGGCATGGCCTGCGCGCAGCAGCTGGCGCGGGCCGGTCATGACGTGGTTGTATACGAGAAGGCTGACCGTATCGGTGGACTGCTGCGCTATGGCATTCCGGATTTCAAGCTGAACAAGACCTTGCTGGACCGCCGGGTCGCGCAAATGCGTGCGGAAGGTGTGGAGTTCCACGTCAATACCTGTGTGGGCGAAGATGTCAGCGTAGAGGAGCTTCGTGAAGAATTTGATGCGCTGGTACTGGCCGGTGGTTCGGAAAAGCCCAGAGACCTGCCCGTGCCTGGCCGTGATCTCGATGGCGTGTACTTTGCCATGCAGTTTCTCACCGCCAACTCCAGGATGGTGCAGGCTGTCCCCGGTGCCGAAGAAGGCTTTATCAGCGCCGAAGGCAAGCATGTGGTGGTCATCGGTGGTGGTGATACCGGTTCCGACTGCGTGGGCACATCCACCCGCCATGGCGCCGCCTCCATCACCCAGCTGGAACTCATGCCCAGGCCGCCGGAGAAAGAGGTCAAGGAACTGACCTGGCCCGACTGGCCCAACAAGATGCGCACATCCACTTCCCAGGAAGAAGGTTGTGAACGCATGTGGGAAGTGCTCACCAAGGAATTCATCGATGACGGCAATGGTCATGTAAAAGCGCTACGCTGTGTAAAGGTGCAGTGGGACAGGGATGATGAGGGCAACTGGCAGATGTCGGAAGTGGCAGGTTCGGAGTTCGAACTGAAAGCCGACCTGGTCACGCTGGCCATGGGATTCGTGCATCCGGTGCACAAGGGAATGATCGAGCAGGCCGGTGTGGAGCTTGATCCCCGGGGTAACGTCAAAGGCAGTACAGAGGGCGAGAAGTCCTATGCGACTTCCGTTGAGGGTCTGTTTGCCGCAGGCGACATGCGTCGCGGACAATCGCTGGTCGTATGGGCGATCCGCGAGGGGCGGCAATGTGCCCGCTCGGTCGATGAATATCTGATGGGTCATTCAAACCTGCCGCGTAACTACTCACCCCTATCAGCATAGAGCTGTCCCGAAAAGGCCATTTGAATGGCGACCAGCGGATTGTATCCCTGATTTGCCATGGTCTGCAGGTAACTGGAGATGCGGCAATAGGC
>NZ_JBHNMF010000113.1:0-8343 GCF_048562965.1 Thiolapillus sp.
GAGGCAGGCTTGTACTCATCTTAGGGGTGAGTAGTTACCCCCAGCCGATATCGAAAAAAGCTGCGACATCGCGACGCCGCAGGGACCGCATCCAGTCCTCCAGACCCTGCAGATTACTGTCTGCCTGGGCGGCTCCCACGATGGCGCCAATGGAGCAGCCGGTAATCACATCAGGGCGCAAACCCAGCTCATCGAGGGCATGGATAATGCCGATATGAGACCACCCCCGGGCAGCACCGCCGCCCAGGGCCAGGCCGATACGCACATTTTCAGGGTTCGATTTCGACAAGGGCTTCGTCCGGATTTACCGCATCTCCTTTCTGCACGAACACGCCGGTGACCTTGCCGCTGATGGGTGCCTGCACCTCGGTTTCCATCTTCATGGCTTCGGTAATCAGCACCGGCTCTCCCGCCTCGATGGTGTCACCTTCGCTGACCAGCACGTCCACGATGGTGCCGGGCATGGAAGTGGTGACATGGCCTTCCTTCGTGGCCTTGGGCCGGCGCCCGCCGATAGCGCCTTTCACCGCACCCTCGGCACCGCCGGTGAGCACGATTTCATCCAGGGTTTCCACCACGGCTTCTTCGGGAACACCGTCGACGATCATGTAGAAATGCCGCTCGGGCTGCCCCTTGTGGCCGGCGCCGGTCATCTTGATATGATAGGTCTCACCGTGCAGCACGATGTTGAATTCCGTGGGCGCATTCTCCTGGGGGCCGTCTCCCGGTGGCGGTTCGAGGGGTTCCGGCTGCAGGGTTCCTGCTTCCCGCTGCTCCAGGAACTGACGGCCGATCTCGGGGAACATGGCATAGGACAGTACGTCTTCATCGGACTTGGCAAGCTCGCCGATCTCCTTGCGCAGATGCTCCAGCTCCGGAGAGAGCAAGTCTGCCGGACGGACTTCGATAACGTCCTGATCGCCCACCGCCTTGCGGCGCAGTTTCTTGTCCACCTTGCCGGGCGCCTGACCGTATCCTCCCTGCAGGTAGAGCTTTACCTCGTTGGTGATGGTCTCGTAGCGCTTGCCGGTGAGCACATTGAGCACGGCCTGGGTGCCGACGATCTGTGAGGTAGGCGTAACCAGCGGCGGATAACCCAGATCCTTGCGCACCCGGGGAATCTCTTCCATCACTTCGGTCATGCGCCCGAGGGCATTCTGTTCCTTCAGCTGATTGGCCAAATTGGAAATCATGCCGCCGGGGATCTGGTTCACTTGCACCCGGGTGTCCACGCCGGTGAATTCACTTTCGAACTGATGATATTTCTTGCGCACCTCGTAGAAGTACATGCCGATTTCCTGCAACAGCTCCAGGTCGAGCCCGGTGTCGTATTCCGAGTTCTTCAAACCCGCCACCAGAGATTCCGTGGGTGGATGACTGGTGCCGCCGGCCCAGGATGATATGGCCGTGTCCACCCGGTCGCAGCCGTTCTCGATGGCCTTGAGATGGCACATCTCCGCCAGACCTGAGGTGGCATGGGAATGCAGTTGCAGTGGCAGGTCCACCGCATCCTTGATGGCCTTCACCAGATCTTCGGTAGCATAAGGCGTGAGCAGACCGGCCATGTCCTTGATGCACAGGCTGTCGCACCCCATCTTTTCCAGGCCTTTGGCCATCTTCACGAAGCCTTCCGTATGATGTACGGGACTGACGGTGTAGCAGATAGTTCCCTGGGCATGTTTGCCTGCTTCCTTCGTCGCTTCGACAGCCGTGCGCAGGTTGCGTATATCGTTCAGGGCATCGAAAATGCGGAACACGTCCATGCCCTCCTCCGCCGCCTTGAGCACGAATGCCCTGACCACATCATCAGCGTAATGACGGTAGCCCAGCAGGTTCTGACCACGCAACAGCATCTGCAGCCGTGTATTGGGCAAGGCTTCGCGCAGCTTCTGCAGGCGCTCCCAGGGATCCTCTTTCAGAAAGCGCAGACAAGCGTCATAGGTGGCGCCCCCCCAGCATTCCAGGGACCAGTAGCCGACCTTGTCCAGCTTGTCGCAGATGGGCAGCATGTCCTCGGTGCGCATGCGCGTCGCAATGAGTGACTGGTGGGCGTCACGAAGTATGACATCAGTAATCTGTATCTTTGACATGGTTATACCTGCTACAAGCCGGCATGAGCAGCTACCGCCACGGCGATGGCCGCGGCGATGTCACTCTTGCACTGTTTTTCGGTGTATTCGGTGAGTTCGGGATGCTCTTCCACGAAGGATGTTGTGAAATTCGCGGCACGGAATTGGGGATGGTGCAGTATCTCTTCGTAATAGAGTTTGGTCGTGCGTATGCCGTGCACTTCCATGTCCTTGAGGGCGCGCTCGCCCCGGCTGATGGCGTCTTCCCAGGTCAGTGCCCAGACGATCACCTTGGCGATCATGGAATCGAAATACGGCGGGATGGTATAGCCGGTATAGATGGCCGTGTCGGTGCGTACTCCCGGTCCGCCCGGCGCGTAATAGCGTGAGATACGGCCAAAGCTGGGCAGGAAATTGTTCTTGGGATCTTCTGCATTCACCCGGAACTGAATCGCATAACCCCGGCGCTGAATCTCGTGCTGCTTGAAACGCAGTTTCAGCCCCGCCGCCACGCGAATCTGTTCCTCGATGATATCCACCCCGGTGATGGTTTCGGAAATCGTATGCTCCACCTGCACCCGGGTGTTCATCTCCATGAAATAGAAGCGGTCGTTCTCGTCCATGAGAAATTCCACGGTGCCCGCGCTGTAATATCCCACAGCCTTGGCAGCAATGACCGCCAGGCCACCCAGGTACTGGCGCTGTCCTTCATCCAACTGGGGAGAAGGCGCAATCTCGATGAGTTTCTGGTTTCGGCGCTGGATGGAGCAGTCACGCTCGTACAAATGAATACAGTTGCCGTGACTGTCGGCCAGTATCTGCAATTCGATATGGCGCGGGTTCACCACGCATTTTTCCATGAACACTTCAGCCCGGCCGAAGGCTTTTGTGGCCTCGGAGATCACACGCTCGTAGTTCTTGTTGAGATCTTCGGGGGAATCACAGCGGCGTATGCCCCGCCCTCCACCACCGGATGTCGCTTTCAGCATCACGGGGTAGCCAATACCTTCCGCCACTTCCAGCGCCTCTTCCAGACCGGACAGATTCTCTTCGGTCCCTGGCGTCACAGGCACACCAGCAGCGATCATCGCTTTGCGGGCTTCCGTTTTGTCTCCCATGCGGCGGATCACTTCCGCGCTGGGGCCGATGAAAGTGATGCCGCGGCGCTCACAGGCGGCAGCGAAATCAGCGTTCTCGGACAGAAAACCGTAACCGGGATGAATGGCGTCGCAACCGGTCTGCACCGCCAGATTGACGATACGGTGAATGTTCAGATAGCCTGCCACCGGATCCTCGCCGATGCTGAAAGCCTCATCGGCCTTCTTGACATGCAGGTTGTACATGTCCGCTTCGGTATAGATCGCCACGGAGCGAATGCCCATCTCGGCACAGGCACGGATGATGCGCACTGCAATCTCGCCTCGGTTTGCCACCAGTATTTTTCGCAACATGATTTATCTACCTGTCAATGCGGCGTCTTGCCGCCGATTCTGCCCATCAGCGCGAACAGCACACCGGAAACGACCAGCGTAATGTGAATGGAGACCTTCCATATCAGTTCCTGCTGGGAAACACCTTCACTGATGTGACGAACAGCTTCAGCAGTTCGATACCCGAAATGGCAACGATGGAACCGATCAGCTTGATCTTGAGGTCGGTGAATCCCACCTTGCCCATCCATTCCGGTCTGTCTTTGTGATCCGCCACATCGATACGAGATACAAAATTTTCGTATCCGGCGAATACGATGATCAGCATCAGATTGGCCACCAGCACCAGATCGATGAGTGACAGAATTCCCAGCACGATCTCCGGCCCCGGCTCGTGAAAAAGGGAAATGGGCACAAGATGCAGAAACTCTTTGAAATAAAGTCACCATCAGCAAACCGATGGCCAGAATCAGACCCACATAGAAAGGCGCCAGTAACCAACGGCTGTTGAACATGAATACTTCGAGAATGTGTTCCAGTGCCTTCATAGTGATTCAAATTATCTTTACGCGCACAAAGGATTGAATTATACCGAAAATCCCTGAAACGAACCTGAATCAGGAGGTCGCTGTTCTGGCAGCGGCAGACACCATCAGAAACAGGCTGGCCTGGTACCCGAGGAACACCAGCAGCAGCAGCATGCCCGCCCAGCGCTTTATCAGGCCATGGCCATTGTGATTGAAGCCTCTTGCCATGAGATACAGGGCCACTGCCAGCGCCAGCATGAGAGGGAAATCCCGATACAGCACGGCAGGATCGACCGCAGCGGGGCCGATGGTGCCGGCAATACCCAGCACTGCCAGAATGTTGAACAGGTTTGAACCGACCACATTGCCCACGGCGATATCATGCTCGTTCTTGCGTGCTGCAGCGACTGATGCAGCCAGTTCCGGCAGAGAGGTACCGATGGCCACGATCGTCAGTCCAATCACCAGATCACTGACACCATAGTACTGGGCGATACCCACAGCCCCCCACACCAGCAGCTTGGAACTGGCCAGCAGCAGCACCAGCCCCGACAACAGCAGCCACCAGGCCCGCCGCCTGGGCATGGCTTTGGGAATTTCCTCTGTCAGTTCCTCGATCAGAGGATCTTCGACACCTGAGATGCGCGCCAGATGAATCGTCCAGAGGATCACCGCCAGTATGCCGGCCAGAAGCACAATCCCGTCCAGGCGCGACAGTTCACCATTCGACAACAGCAGCCAGGAAACCACCATCACGACCAGCATCAGGGGGAATTCCCGGCTCAGGGTGCGCGAATGGACCGCCAGCGGAGCGATCAGCGCCGTCACGCCCAACACCAGTGCCATATTGGCAATGTTCGAACCCACGGCATTCCCGATCGCCAGGCCACTGTTTCCCTGCAGCGCAGCCACGGCAGATACCAGCATCTCCGGCGCCGATGTGCCAAAGGCAACGATGGTCAGGCCAATGATGAGCGTGGAAATGCCCAGCGCCCGCGCCAAACCCGCAGCACCGGCCACAAACTGATCAGCGCTCCAGACCAGAACCATCAGACCCGCCACCACAGCCGCGATAAACCAAAGCATGTCAGGTGTCATTCGAATCCTTCAATTGGCATCATCCACCAATGGTCAAAAGGAAATCAGGTCAGTTTCTTTCAGCAGGGTCAGGCTTTCCTGCAGCATCTGTGCCGTCGCTTCCCGCACCGTGACATGCCCGATCTTGCGCCCTGCTCTGGGCGCCTTGCCATAAAGATGCAAATGGGCGTTTTTCATCCCGAGGAACACACGGGTATCAGGCAGTTCACCGATGATATTCACCATGGCTGCATACGCCACCGGCGCCGTGCTGCCCAGCGGGAGATCGAGAATGGCCCGTAAATGATTTTCAAACTGGCTGGTTTCCGCGCCTTCGATAGTCCAGTGCCCGGAGTTGTGCACCCTCGGCGCCATCTCGTTGGCCAGCAGGTGGGAGCCTACCTGAAAGAACTCGATGGCCAGGACTCCCACATAGTCCAGCCGTTGCAGCACACGCTTCACATAGTCTTCCGCCAGAGGCTGGTGGGAATCATCATGCAGGCAGGTGGACAGGCGCAGTATGCCCTGTTCGTGTACATTTTCCGCCAGCGGATAGAAAGCCATTTCACCCGATACGCTGCGCACCGCGATGATGGATACTTCACGCTCGAAGTCCACCAGGCCTTCCAGTATCGCCGGCACCTCACCGATGGCTTCCCATGCCGACCGCAGGTCGTCACCGGGACGAATCACCTGCTGGCCTTTGCCGTCATAACCCAGGGTGCGGGTCTTGAGGATGGCTGGCAATCCGATATTTTCCACGGCCAGCTGCAGGGTCCGCAGATCATGAGCTTCTGCAAAAGGCGCGGTTTCTATGCCCAGTTCATTGAACAGGGTTTTCTCATGATTCCGGTCCCGGGCCGTGGCAAGAGCCGAAGGCGGCGGAAATACGTCCAGGGATGCATCCAGTTTCTCCACGGCATCTGCCGGCACACTTTCAAACTCATAGGTAATGAGTTCACATTCTGCCGCCAGTCTTTCAAGACCTTCTGCATCATCATAGGCAGCCTGTATGTGCCGGGACAGCGGTGCGGCACAGGCATCGGCAGCGGGTTCCAGCACCGTGAAATCCAGTCCCAGTGGATAACCCGCCAGCGCCAGCATACGCGCCAGTTGCCCCCCGCCGAGGATACCGATTTTCATGAGCCTGCTGCAGGATCGGGATTTGCGAGCACCGTTTCTGTCTGCTGCTTCCGGAAATCATCCAGGGCAGACTGGATTTCAGCGTACTTGTTGCCCAGGATGGAGGCCGAAAACAGTGCGGCATTGACGGCGCCTGCCCGTCCGATGGCTAGGGTGCCAACAGGTATGCCCGCAGGCATCTGTGCGATGGAAAGCAGTGAATCCATGCCATTGAGCGCCTTGGACTGCACAGGCACACCCAGTACCGGCAGGCTGGTCTTGGCGGCCACCATGCCGGGCAGATGCGCCGCGCCACCGGCGCCGGCGATGATTACCTCTATGCCCCGCTCCCTGGCCCGTTCCGCATATTGAAACAGTTTGTCGGGAGTACGGTGGGCAGATACCACTTCCTTCTCGAAGGGGATACCCAGCTTCTCCAGGGTTTCTGTCGCATGACGCATGGTTTCCCAGTCGGAACTGGACCCCATGATGACGCCAACCAGTGCTTGCATAAGCCGTTTCTCTGCCCGCAGGGCGGATCGTTGGAAAAACGCGCATTATGCCTGATTTTTCAGCAGATTTCCCCTTCAGACTCACTGCTTGCAGGACCACGTCATTTGAGCTCCTAAGTTATTGACAAGGCTGGGGTGGCATCTGCCCGGCACCTGGATGGGCAGCCCCGTTCATTCCCCACCGGATCGCTCCGCTTCAGGCAAATGCCTCCTGATGCTCCAGATTGAAGGTCTTCAACACCGTTGTGAACGCCCGGTTGTTGCTCGCGATATATACCGCCTCGAAGATATCCCGGTCGCTGCAGCCAATCTCCCGTGCGGCACTCACCCGGGTTTCATCGATTGCTTCCGGATTATCCACTGCTGTCAGGGCGATATGCAGAAGCTCACGCTCACGCTCCTCCAGGGGCGCTGCACGGGGATTGCTTCTTGCTTCCTGCAACTCCTGTTCCGTCACCCCCAGGCTCAACAGAATGCCCTGGTTGAAATCAATGCAGAAACGGCAGTTCGCTTCCGACGAAACCAGATAGCGGATAAAGCTCAGCAGTTTCTGGCTGAGACGTTCATGTCCCATGAAATACCCTACGGCGCTTGAAAAGGACTGCAACAGATGTGGACTGATGCCATACAGTCGCAGTCCGGCCGGCACATAGCCCAGCCGCTCTTCCACGCCACTGAAGATCTTGTCTGCGAGACGCTGTTCCTTTTCCGGTATTACCGGGTCGATCAATACATTACCCATCATGCTTCCTCTCAATAACAAAACAGACCTGTCGGTTTGTTTTTGTTGGTAAAAAAAACAGGCCGTCTTCCTGCCTCTCCCGGGGAATTCCCCCGCTTACTCAGTCAGTTTCCAGATACTGCCTGATGAATTTGATACTCTGGTCGAAATTACCCGGTTGGTGGCGGGCTTTGTCCAACAGGATGGCGCCCTCGACCTGTCCCAGAATGACTGAGGCTAACTGCCCGGGATCAACACTTTCACGGATCTGTCCTTTCTTCCGGGCATGGCGCAGCAGTGCTTCTATCAACGCCGCATAGCTGGAGAACACCGCATTCACCTTGTCACGTACGGCCGGACTGACAGTACTGAGCTCCAGAGCAAAATTCCCGAAGTAACATCCACGTATCTGCCCTTCTTCATGCTGTTTCTTCTGCCTGTCAGCCATGTAATCCAGAAGGTTCAGGAGAGTTTCCAGGGCATCGATGCGTTGGGAAAATACCTGTTCCCTGATTTCTTCGGACCACCTTTCGTATTGCCAGTCCAGAGTGGCAATGGCCAGCGCTTCTTTGCTGGGGAAATGGTAGTAGAAATTGCCCTTGGTAACGCCTGCCTGACGAATGACCTTGTCCAGCCCCGTGGCATGGTAGCCGTTCCGATAGAACAGCTCTGTAGCGGCGGCGATGATTTTTTCCCGGGTTGCCTGTGCTTTCTCGGATAGGGCCACTAAAACAGACCAGTCAGTAGGTTTTTATGGAGTATCGCCCTTCCCGGAGCTCCTGTCAAGCAATCTGGCCCGCTTGAGGGGCAAGCGTGTCTTCGGCCTCGTGATAGATTTTGGGACATCCCAGTCCCCAAAATCGACTCGGCCTTTGACAACCTATT